>CAMCTQ010000040.1 GCA_945878545.1 Rickettsia typhi | reverse complement strand
TTAATAGTTGTAGCAAAATCAGATTCAGAAGCGCAAGATGCTTTGCGTGAATACAAAGAAGGCGGAAAGAAAAAATCTGAAAGTGAGAAAGAACAAGAGCTAGATGCAATTGAGGCTCAGTCTATTCAAGAGTAATGCTACTTAAAATTTAGTTTAAGTAAGTACGTGCGTGTGTATAGTAATTCAAAGCGTTCTACTGTAAAAGAAAAATACATTTTCAAAGCAAGTTGAAGAATCGCTTCAATAACTTGCTTTGTCAGTATTATACTTGTCAAAAATATTTTTTTGCATAGCAAAAATAACTTTTAACGGATTGACTATATCATATATTTTTCGAATTTATTTTTCTCGAATTTATAATCATCAGCATCAGATAAAGCAGCTTTCTTAGTAGTGATATTGGGCCCTTTTGCTGATAGTTCTTTATTAATTTCTATCCATTTTATCAAATCAGGAGATTCCTCTTTAATAGCATCTACTGGACATTCTGGTACACAAACACCACAATCGATACATTCATCTGGATTGATAACAAGCATTAACTCACCTTCATAAAAACAATCAACGGGGCATACTTCGACGCAGTCTGTATATTTACATTTTACACACTCATCTGTTACTACATAAGTCATCTAATTAGCCATTATTTTTAATTTTATACATAACGATTTTGACTCTTATTAATAGGACAAAAATAAAATACATTATAAAAGAACTAAACATAATAAAAAGAGGTAAAAGCATAGAAGGATGAATTGAGGGGCCACCTAGTTTAAGAACACTTGCCGGTTGATGCAAACTATACCAGATATCAACAGAAAATTTGACTATTGGTATATTAATAAAGCCTATTATTGCCATAACAGAAGCTGGTTTTTCGGCTCTAAGTAAATTATTACCACTGTTAACGATTGCTATATAGCTAATATAGATAAAAAATAAAACAAGCATTGATGTAAGGCGAGCATCCCAAACCCACCATGTACCCCAAATGGGTTTGCCCCAAATTGATCCAGTAACTAGGGTAATTAAAGTAAAGCCTGCTCCAATTGGGGCGGCACTAACTGCTAGAATATAAGACATTCTTGTTTTCCAAACTAAACAGGAAAAACTACAAATAGCTATAAAGCTATAAATTCCTAGGCTCATCCAAGCAGATGGTACATGTATGTACATTATTCTGACCATTTCACCTTGTTGGTAATCTGCGGGAGAATTGTATAAAGCAAAATACAGTCCTACTGGTGTTAGAATTAAGAATAGGCTTCCAGAAAGTGGAATTAGAAACTTACTGATTTTTAAAAATAAATTTGGTGAAAACAAATTATACATAAAAAATCTCATTGCTTTATTACTATAGCAGATAATATGTTTTGATTATAGACCTCTCCTGTATGTGTAGAGCGGCGATAGCTGGGATATTTATCTGGCATCGTGTATGTATTCTCATTAACATGTTTAACAATTTTGATATTTGCTTTTTTAAGCTTTATTCTTACAAAGGACGGAAGATCAAACATATAATGGGCCTGCTTTATTGATGGTAAAAAAAGATCTTTATAGCTATTTGATTCCGCAACGAAATCTTCATAAAAATCTTTTGATACTTCATAAGATTCCCAAGAAATAGATGGACCAATTATAGCTAATATACTTTTTGCGCCTATAGCTTGCATTTTATAAGCTAGTTTATCTATAATGTCTAATTTAGCACTGCGCCAGCCACAATGGGCTGCACCAATTATGCTACCATCATCGCTTGTAAGCAATATTGGCACGCAGTCGGCAGTGCGAATTGCTAGAATGAGATTTGGTTTTTTTGTAACCGATGCATCTGCTTCTGGCCAGCTATGTAAATTAGTATCCGAATCGTCGACATAAATAACATTATTGCCATGAACTTGATTTAACAACAACATGGTATTTGCGTCAAAATCACTAACTACTCTGTCTATATTATTTTTTGCTTGATCTATTTTTACCTGATCTGCAAAACTGTGTATATTATAATTATGAGTTAAACTACTATAGCTTTTATCAAATATTTTGTAATATACTTTGTTTTTTACCAGTTCATCTAACATCAATCATCCTTAAAATTATGTTCGAAGATAAATTAACAGATAGAATAGTAAAATACAATATGTTAAAAGACATCGAAAATAGTTTTAAAAAGGATTTTAATTTAACACCATGTCTTGGAGCTGAGCTAGAATTTTATCTTCTAAATATCCAAGACGATTCACAATTAGTAAAGTTAGAGCAATCTATAGGGCAAAAAATAAAAAAAGAAAAAGGCTGCAAGCAATATGAAATTGAAATTCCGCCTTCAACTAACGTAGCTTATTATCCAGAGATTATCCATAAAATACAAAATAGCATTCAAGAAGAAGCAAAAAAACTAGCTCTTATATCTGACTTTCAACCCAAGCCTTTCCGAAATGACTATGGTAATAGTATGCATATTCATTTTAATTTTCTTGAGGACAATGATGCAGAAAAATATGCAGAGATTTTATGTCATTATCTGCCATTAACTATTGATGCTTTTCTACAAAAAAAAGAAGATTATTATAGATTGGATAACAGGTTTATGGCCCCAACTCATATTTCATATGGAGGAAATAATCGTACTACTCTTATCAGGATACCAGATCTTTTGCCAAGGCGTCTTGAACACAGGCTGGCTTCTGCTGATGCAGATCCATATAAAGTTATATATGCGATTTTGAATTCGATTAATTTGGGTTTAAGGTATCCAGAGCAAATAACTAAGCTTGATAAAACTTATGGTAATGCTTGTGATCCACAGTATAAGTTAACTAAAATAATACCATAATATCCATTCATCACCATGGTTCAAATTTTTATCATTTTTGCATCCTCTACGTCATTCCCGCAAAGGTGGGAATTTTTAGAATAACAAGCCCGGATCCCCGCTTGCGAGGGGATGACGCCGGTGTTTGCGGGATGATAGTCAATGTTATTATTATTTTTTAAAATTGGGTGCAGATTTTTGGTAATCACTAATTGACTCTTCATTTAGTAATGTTATACCAACTCTAATATTTTGGACGCTATAAGGGTCTCTATAATCAAAAGGCTCTCTATCTGCTCTACCAATAATTTTTATAACTTGTTTCTTGTCTATAAGTTGTTTTATCATAAATTTTCTTACCTCATTAGCCCTTTCAGAAGATATTTTCCAAAAATCCAGTGAGTTACTTAAGTTACTGTCTTTTATTGAGGCTGTGTGCCCACTAATAGATATATAATTTGGCTGATTCGAAACTATTTTTCCAATTACAGTAATGATTTTTTCCATATATGGCTGCAATTCAGAAGTATTTGGTTTAAACATAGGACGATTATCGCTATCAACTATTTGAATGCGCAGACCTTCATTTGTGATATCCATTTGCAGATTATCAGAGTAAGTTTTGAGATCGCTATTTTGCTGAATACTGTTCATAATGCTTATAAAATGATCTTTCTCAACCTCAGTCATATTACTTGGTTTTCTAGCCGAATCTACCCTGTGTCCCTTTGAAGGAGAACCATAAATGAGCGAGCTAGAAGCAGCATTTTCTGCACCAATTCCTTTCTCTATATTTGTATCAGCACCACCATCAAAACCAAGGCCAGCTTTGTCACTAATTGATTCTGTAGGAGTAAAGTATTGGGCAACGCCTTGAAGGGTCGAATCGGAAGAAACGGATACTAACCATAGTAATAAAAAGAATGCCATCATCGCTGTTACAAAATCAGCGTAAGCTACTTTCCAAGAGCCTCCATGATGTTTACCACTTGCTATTTTTTTAACTTTTTTGATAATAATAGTAGGATTGCTTTTGGACATCTTAACCCATTATTTTCATTGAGTTTTCATTTATGTATTTATCAAGTTCCTCAAACGAAGGGCGCATATGATCGGGAATAGATTTGCGCATAAATTCAACAACTATAATTGGTGGGTTGCCATTTAAATAAGAAATAAATCCCATCTTTGCGCACTCTATGAATTTCACTTTATAATCCGCATATTTATGTAAGAAGTGCCCCATAGGACCACAAAGCCCGTATGCTAGTAAAACCCCAAGGAAAGTACCAACAAGTGCTGCTCCAATCAATGACCCAAGAACATCTGGTGGTTCCATGATACTCCGCATTGTTGTAATAACACCAAGTACGGCAGCAACTATACCAAGCGCGGGGAGGGAGTCGCCAAGATTTGCAAAAATATCACCGGGAATATTTGAGTTAGTTTTGTACAGTTCAATTTCTTTATCAATAATATCTTCAAACTGATAAGAGTTATCCATGCCCATAGTTATTAAGCGCAAGTTATCCGCCATAAAATCGCTTACAAACTCTTCTTTTCTAAGCACTGGTGCTAGTTTGAATAATTCGCTTTCCCCAATATTTTCTATATGAGTTTCAATTTCTAGCATCCCTTTTATTTTCATCAGTTTAAAAGTGTTAAAACTAAATAAAAGTAGTTCCATATAATCTTTTTTCTCATATGGTCCAGTTCTAAACATACATTTTAGGTTTCGTAACGTCTTGGAAATGGATGAACTAGGGTAGCCTATAAGAACGGAACCAATCGCAGCTCCAACAATAATGATAAACTCACTTGGTTGGTAAAGTACTTTTAAATTGCCACCATGTACAGTATACCCTAAGCCTATAGAGCCAAATACAACAATTATACCAATAATATAAAACATTTAATTACACACTTTAAAAACATTATTCTTAAACAACGTTAGGAATACAAATTAATCATCCCTTGTTGCGATCCCGGCTATTATAACTTAGTTTTTCTAATTTTACTAAAAAAACTTTGCATTATATTTACAGATTCTTCCTCTAGTATACCGGAATATATTTCTGGACGGTGTAAACAAGAAGGCGAATTGAAGAATCTAGGCCCATGTTCTACTGCCCCTTGTTTCTTGTCTCCAGCTGCATAATAGAGCCTACCAAGTCTAGCATTAGCAATAGCAGCAGCACACATTGTGCACGGTTCTAGGGTAATATATATATCACACTCAGATAAATTTTTGTTATCTAATTTTAAGCAAGCAAGATTTATCGCTAGAATCTCTGCATGAGAATTAGGGTTTTTGTTATGTTGCATGAGATTTCTAGAGGTCGCAACAATATAATTATCTTTGGATCTAACTATGACACACCCTACTGGAACCTCTCCTTCATCAAAAGCTTTTTGTGCTTCTTGAAAAGCCAGTTGCATAAATTTATTTTCGAAGTTATATTTTTTCACGATATTTTACGTTTTTTTCAAGACCTACTGGGTCTTGATGTATAGTAATTTCTGCTTCTGGGAATTCTTTTAACAGAGCTATCATTAGTTCATCTGCTATGTCATGGGATCGATATAATGTAAGATTCCCATCGAGTTCTAGATGAAATTGAATGAATGGTTTGCTTGCAGCATATCTTGTTTTTAATTCGTGAATACCTTTAATATTACTATAATTGCCAATTATAGTAAGTACCTTATCTCGGTCTTTTTGTTGAAATTCTTCGTCAGCCAAATTACGAATTGCTTCACGAAATAGCGAATATGAGGCATACAGGACATATAGTGAAATAACGATACCAGCTAAAGCATCTGCGTACCAAAAACTTGTGCTGAGGTAAAGAGAGATAACAACAGCAATATTTGTAATAAAATCTGAAAAATAATGCAGTTTATCAGCGCTTATTATTTTTGAATTTGTTTTTTTGATGACGTAAGACTGGAAACACACAAGAGCAAATGTTAAAAATATACATAAATACATAATGTTGGCGCCGAATTCTGAGTTAAGGAGTTCGGATCCAAAGAATAAAACTTTTGAAGATGAAAACAGAGTAAATAAACATGAAGCCAAGAAAAACATTGACTGTGAAAAAATTGCCAAATCTTGAAACTTTTCATGTCCAAATCTGTGATTATCATCAGGAGGCAATAAAGATACTCTAATAGCTATTAGATTTATGATTGATGAGGAAATATCAAGCAATGAATCTATAAGCGAAGCTAAGATAGATTGTGATTCTGTAGAAAGCCAGGCATAAGTTTTGGCTATCATTATTAATATGGCGGTTGATACTGATGCGTACGATGCAATTTTGACTAGCCGGTTGGCACGCTGTTTATCCATAAGTGTTTTTTTAATTGCAATAAAGATTATGAGCAACTATTATCGTTACTGTATTGTCGTTATCTTAATATCTAATTATTTAAAGTCAAACTAATCGTAAACAGAAAAATGAGTTATTAATATATGAAAATTTATATGAAAATAGTATCGAAGGCGCTTATTTTGATTACTGCTACTTTTATGTTACAAGCTTGTAGCGGCCAAATGAATAAGCAAAGCGGCGGAACACTAATAGGTGGTCTTGCAGGTGGTTTACTTGGTTCTCAATTTGGTGGAGGCGAGGGAAAGCTTGTTGCCACAGGAGTTGGTGCTTTAGCTGGCGCCTTAATTGGTGGACAAGTTGGTAAAAGTATGGATGAATATGATCGTGCACTTCTTGAAAAAAGTTCGCGCCAAGCACTAGAATTTGCTCCATCTGGGAATAGTGTTGAATGGAATAATCCTGACAGTGGTAATTATGGATCTATTACTCCGACAAATACTTTCAAAACTAATCAAGGTCAGTATTGTCGTGAGTATACACAGGAAATAGTAATAGGCGGAGAGAAAAAGAAAGCTTATGGAAAAGCCTGTCGTAAGCCAGATGGTAATTGGGAAATAGTTAAGTAAATATAGTTTGCTTGGGCTCTAACCAGGAAAAGATCCAGGTTAGAGCCCGGTTTATTTGATTATTTTAGCCTCCGCGCTGTTCTTAAACCTTGTGTTCCTTATTTTAGGAAAATTATGCACCCACTTGTAGAATTCCGCTCGGTTACTAAAAGTTTTGAAACAAAGCTTTTAGTTGACGACGTAAGCTTTAAATTACAGCAAGGGGAGATCACGACATTAATTGGACAAAATGGAGCTGGTAAAACTACTATAGCCAAGATAATACTTGGTCTTGAAAAACCAACCAAGGGGCTTGTGGTAATAAATAAGGGATTGAAAATTGGCTATGCTCCTCAAAAACTTGATTTTACTTTTAACATGCCCTTAAATGCTGAGGGCTTAATGAATATTCTTGCCCCAAATGGGATTGATAAGGAAATTCTTGGATTGGCCAATTTTATTGACTTTGATGATATAAGAAAAACCGATATTTCTGAGCTATCAGGTGGTCAATTGCAGAAACTTGTATTGGCTGGAACGCTCGTAAATAAACCGGATTTGGTAATTTTAGACGAGCCAACACAGTATCTTGATGTGACAAGTCAGCAAGAGTTCTACAAAAGCCTTAATAAGATAAAAGAAAAAACTGGATTAACTGTTTTTATGATTTCACATGATTTATTTACAGTTATGAAAAATTCTGATCAAGTAATTTGTATTAATGGTCATGTTTGTTGTATAGGTAAGCCAAATGAGCTTAGTAGTAACACAGATTTCAGGAATGCCTTGTCTGAAATAGGGCTATATATTCACTCTCATGACCACAAACATGAGCATTAATGGAAATTATAACTGAGTAGAATAAGGTTATTTTTTACATAGTAGATCAATTAAATTATTAATTATAAATGTTTATAATAATTACTGTTTCATTTCTAATTGGGTTGATCTTTGCTCCTCTTGGTTGCCTTGTTTTGTGGAAAAGATATGTATATTTTGGGGATGGTTTAGCTCATGCAAGTATGCTTGCAGGGATTATAAGTGTTATAGCTGGGATACCTATTTTTTATGCTGGGTTACTTAGTAGTAGCCTTTTTGCATTTGCTATTTTTAGGTTGCGTAATAATTCTGGGAATAATGCCGCAATTGGTTTGACAACCAGTATGATGATATCGTTGAGTTTGATGCTATCGTACTTTTATCCTACTCAGATTAATATCACTAAATACTTGGTTGGGGATATTATTTTGTCGAGTGTACAAGATATTAAAATGCTATTGTGTATTCTTGTAGTTGTTTTGATATTTTTTGTATCATCATACAAAGATCTTATTTTAATTATTTTGAGTAAAGACGTTGCTGCGTCAAGAGGTATTAAAGTTAGGCTTCTTGAGTTGGTTTTTCTTGCTATACTTTCTTTTGCGGTTTTATCAACAATTAAGATTGTCGGCGCTTTGCTTGTTACTAGTGTCATAGTAATTCCAGCAATGATTGCTAGAATAATTGCTAAATCTCCGTTTGCGATGATTTGTTTTGCAATCTTCTTTTCTATAATGATGAATTTTTTTGGAGTTATATTCTCTTTTTACGTAGACATACCTTTTGCACCAAGTATCATATTGTCTGGTGGTGCAATATATATTGCTATTTTATTTATAAAACACTGCGCAAGATTTTATAGAAACCGATATATAAGTTAGATAAACAATTACTATATAATCTTTATATGTTGTCAAAACTAGTTTCATTAGTGAGCGTCTTGAAAATTAGATGGATATTTACTTGAAAAAATTAACCAATTATTTAGATTTATACTTGAAAAAAAATAAAAAAAACGTATAGTGAATTTTTAATATTTTTATAACCAGTAACAAACCACATATGTTAATACTTTTTATAGCTTTATACATGGTTTTTTCAATTGCAATCGGACTATATTCTAGTATAGGAGTAAGAAACTCTACTGATTATATTCTAGCTGGTAGGTCTATACCTCTTTACATGACGATTACAACTGTTTTTGCTACTTGGTTTGGTTCGGAATCTGTTGTTGGCATCCCTCCTGTTTTTATTAATGATGGTCTACGAGGTACAATAGCTGAGCCGATTGGTACTGGATTTTGTCTAATAATAGTTGGTGTTTTCTACGCCGCAAGACTTTATCGTATGAAACTTGTAACTATTGGTGATTTTTATAGGCAGAGATATAGCCGATTAGTTGAGCTGCTAGTATCTTTGACAATATGCGCAAGTTATCTTGGGTGGATGTCGGCGCAAATAGTAGCTCTTGGATTGGTAATAAAACTGGTATTTAACGATGCTATATCTTTTGAACTCGCTATGTTTATTGGCCTTTCAATAGTAATGATTTACACTATTACTGGAGGAATGAAATCTTTGGTAATTATGGATTTTATTCAAATGATATCGATTGTAATTGGATTACTTGCTGTTGCAGTTTTAGTA
>CAMCTQ010000039.1 GCA_945878545.1 Rickettsia typhi | reverse complement strand
AATTAGTAGGTTTTTATGGCTTCTACAGTTTTAGTTTCTGGTACTTATCAACATTATAAAGGTCAACATTATCAGGTCCTAGGAATCTCCAGGCACTCAGAAACCCTAGAAGAATTTGTTGTTTATCGCGCCTTATATGGTGACTTTGGACTGTGGATACGACCAGCTGGCATGTTTGTTGAGTCTGTTACCATAAATAATCAACAGATACCACGCTTCAAATTAATAAAAGAGGAGCGCAAAACCTAGATCATTGAGCTATAATTTCTAATATCTTCCTATCCATAGTACCATCTTGCAAATCTTCCATAAACTTTATATCTAAAGCGTGAACTAAAAGTTTATTATCTTCCGTGCTAAGAGTAACAGTTCCTGGAGTTAGAGTTATAGAATTAGCATAAACAACAACACCTAGCTCCGTGCTTTGCGAGGAAACAATTGGCTGTATTGATGGATATACACTGATATTTCGGCTCCAGGCTATTTTAGACACCGAGATTGACGATTTAACTATCTCCAAAGCCAACCAGAACACATATTTTATGGATTTAAAAAAATCAAAACCAGCTTTTTGAGGTAATAAAGATAATCTATCAGCAAAATAAACCACAAGAACTGGTACCAACACTGCAAAAATTATACTGACAACGTCAAATTTTATACCAACAAGTCCAATCCAAATAACAAAAAATCCTAATAATGATATAATTTTTTTAGTGCCCACCTGAATTACCCCCTTGATTCTCAACTACAGACGTAAATGGCAATAGCAATGTACTTAAACAAAACATTAACGCTATGATAATAAATATATTATTAATTGCAATAATGAAAGCCTCTTGATTTACTGTATTATCTAATAACGCATAAGCAGCAAGCTCGGGGTTATTAACTTTCCCAGATAACATTTCTGTAAACACCCCCAACCGCTCTTGCACAATAGGGGATGTAAGCGACATACTCTCTTTCATACTTTGAGCAAATATCTTAGATTTTGCAATAATCAGGCTATTGATAAATGCAAGACCTATAGCCCCACCAAGATTACGTGTCAAATTGTATAAACCGCTAGCATTCTGAATTTCCTCTTTAGGCATCGTACCTAAAGCCAAATCATTTATTGGCATAAAACAAAACATTAATGCTATGCCTCTAACCATTTGCGGTAGAAATAACTCCCAAAATTGTGACTCGGCAGTTAAAAAACTGTTTAAATAGCAACCAAATCCAAATGTTAAATACCCAATAGCAAGCATAATTCTTTTATCTAGCCCAGAATCAAACACTTTCGCCGCAAGAGGAGCTGAAAGCAACTGAAACGAGCCCGTTACAATCATTGTTATACCTATTTGCAAAGTATTAAAACCAGCTACCGAAAATAAAAATAAAGGCAACAGATAGACAGCACCATAAAGCCCAACGCCGAGAATAAATGAATATATACAACCAAAGGAAAAATTTCTATTTCGAAAGGCTCCAAGATCCACTATTGGGCTTGAAAAGGTAAGCTCCCTAACGATAAGACCTACAAAGCCCACAAACACCAATATAGACAACATCAAAATATTTGAATCGTCTAGCCAATCTTTTTTATTCCCCTCTTCCAATACATATTGTAAACAACCAAGTGTTAAAATCATTAAGGCTACTCCTAAAAAATCAAAATTAGCCAGTAATTTAGGATTTGGTTTATCAAAATCTACATATATAAATACAGTAGTACACACAAATATTCCTGGAATCACATTAAGTAAGAACATAAAATGCCAAGATATATTTTCTGTTATATAACCACCAAGAGTTGGCCCAAGAGTTGGCGCTAACGTCACTACAAGACCAATAATCATACTCACTTTAGTACGCATTTCTTTTGGAAAAATGATAAAAACCGCTCCAAAAGCAGTTGGGATAAGAGCTCCACCAAAAAATCCTTGCATGGCTCTAAAAATAATCATGGACTCAATGCTCCAAGCAAGAGCGCACATGACACTCATAATGGTAAAACCAAGAGCAGCTATGAAATATAAAATCCTTGTTGATAATAATTTTGTAAGAAACCCAGTGACTGGAATAATGATTACTTCAGCTATCAAATAAGAAGTCTGTATCCATGACAGCTCATCTCCAGAAGCTGACAAACCAGCTGCTATTACAGAAAGGGAGCTTGCCACTATTTGTATGTCCAGAATAGCCATAAACATCCCAATTATCATAGCAAAAAATGCTATTATTTGCTTGGGCTGTATTTTTATTTCAGCGGGAGAATCTGGCACTATTCTTTGTTATTAAATAATATATTATTCCAGATTTATAATCCTATTTGAACCTTCCAGCAAACTGTTTTCTCTACTCTAAAGTTATTTAAACGAGAGATTATGTTCTTCACGCCAGGTTAAAATAAAGATTTGCTATCTTAATAAATTCATATCATTCAATTTCTACTTACGATTATGTAAAATGACTAATGTTAGATATCAATTTGAGGTTTGCTGGTAGTACGCTGTTTTGGTGGAAATGTTTTTGTCCCCTTATTACTACTAATATGCTCTTCAATACTTTGAGGCACCACTCCATCTACCATTTCCTTTAAGTTTTTTAATTTACCTGACTTTGCTGCTTGCAATGATTTTTCTTGCTTAGATAGATCTTCACCTATTAAGGTCGTAATAAACTCTTTTACAGTTGATAAAAAACTAGGATTTTTTGACTTTGTTGGATCCAAATACACCCCTCCAGAAGCTAATCCTACTGTTGTATAACTTGTGTTTTGGTAGTATTTCTCAGTAAGACCAGTTCGAGTAGTTGAAAAATAACCTTTATCAACTATACCAACTAACTCCTCCCTTTTTTCTTTTAAAATGTCTGCAACTTCAATTCCACCACGTTCTTTTTTTATTTCTAAGATAACATCTTTCAAACTCTCAAATATTAGTTTTGTATCTTCTTTACGCCTCCCCTCTTCTCCTCCTTGAAATAGATTCTGACCAATTTCTTTTGCCATCCCATGAATTTGTTCTAACTCAGCTTTACTGAATAAATAAGAATCATTCATTTGCTTAGTCATTCTGGTGGTTAATTCTTCTGTAATCGCTCCTTCTGGCAAATATATACCTCCTGACGCCAATCCCACAGTTGTATATTTTGTTTTCTTCCGAATATCTATCGCTAATTCATCTATTAATTCTGGTAAATTTTTGCTGTTTATAAGATCATGAGCAGCAATACCAGGATTCTCTTTTAGGAAATCTTGAATAGCCACTTGGCATGCTTCTCTTATCATATGGCCATCTTTACCTCGGCCATTACCTTGGTCAAACAACTTTTCTGTCACTTGATCAGCAATAATATTAGCAGCTAATTTTGCCTCGATATTATCGCTATCATTTCTATTCTCGTAAAGCACTGTCATCACAGCACTTGTTGTTGATAAATCTGAAGTATTCTTGTAACTATCAGACGCTACTGGAAAATATTTATACTTTATACTATCTGGGTTTTGACTAACGGATTTTCTTAATTCTTCCCCAACTGGAGAATCACTCATATATATTTTCTCTATGTTTTGACGCAGTAATACTGGATCTGACAATGGTTCACCTAAATATTCCGCCTTTGATATAATGGAATCGGTAATTAAATCCATCATATGTTTTTGGTTTTGCTCTTTTAGCACAGACATATCAGAATCAAAGTGAGCAGAAGTTAAGTTATATGAAGTTCTCAATATTGTTTGATCACTTGGTAATATCGCCCCTCGTAAGTCAGTATTTTGCAAATTCACACCACTCATCGATGTAACCGCTGATAAATCCACTCCTTTAAGTGAAATATCTGATAAATCAAGACCAGCTGGCATAGCACCAACTATCTTGGCTCCATTTAAGGAAATCGTACCATTTTTTAATGCTGGAACCAAACTCTGGAGGGTTGCTCCATCTATTTCTGTTTTGCTAAAATCAGTATCAACAAAAGTCGCTCCTGTAAAACTAGCATTAATAAACTTCGAGCCTTGAAATGAGACATTGTTAAATTTACTATTAACAAAACTATTATTTATATCTAAATGCTCTAGCTTAACTTGTTTTTGAGAGTTACCGATAGTTACTCCATCAAATAGTATATTTCTATCTATCAATTCAATTAGTTCTTGTTTCTTAACTCCGTCATCTCCAGATTTAATAACCATCCTGGCAGCATCATTTAAAGAAACACGACTTTCCTGACTTACACTTGTTTCTATCAACGCTTCAGGAATGCGATTTATCACTTCCTGCTTGCCAGTTCCATCTCCAAATACCCAACTACTAACTGCTCCTAAAACCACTCCTCTTACTTCTCCGTCCATAGCTTTTTTAGCCAAGAACTTTGCTCCTTGAGCGACCATACTAATTCCGCCAACCTGATAACCTTCTACAACTTCTCTGATTGATTTCGGATCTTTTAACAAGTTAGCCGCAAGCGTCCCTACATCAACATTACCAGTATATGTTTTTATTATTGGATAAGAGTCAGCTATTGCTGTTACGATTTTGCCAAAACTTTCTTTGTTATCTCTCATATACTGAGCAAATTTAGGATCATCTTCAATCATACGGCATGTATCTATAACCAACCCCAGCCAGTTTCCTTTTTCGTATTGGTCTAAAAGACCTTGTACTTTAGGAATATTCTGGTCACTCATAACATGCTTAAGTATATCGGCTACTTCATCCTTCACTCCATAGCTTTTCATGCCCATGGTTTTATCAACTAAAATACGCTTAAATAGTTCACCATTATCCGTAAAATATTGTTTTATATTTTTGTCTTCTTGAACCAGCCCTAAAAACTCTTTTCCTATCTCGGAATATTTACTCTTATCATAAAGATTAATAATGCTAATTAATTTATCAGGGTGTTCTAGCAAATTAGGAACAATTTTATACAGATCACCTTTAAGATCATACCCATCTAGTCCAGGTGTTGTTTTTACAATTTTATCAATAACCCCAACAAATAAATCTTGATTCTCTTGAAAATATTTTTTAATTTTAGGATTATCCTTTGATAATACCAAAAGCTCTTTAACCATGTCAGTATAACGCCCTTCGCTAAATTGACTGTAAAAATTCTTTAAAGCTTTAGGGTTGTCAAGAAGTACTGGAACTATATTGGTAATTTGTTGTAAATTTTCTGGTTTTAAACCATAAGCATCTAACTGAGAACTAATATCTTTCCCTCCTTGCAGCGATTTAACTATATAATCCTGCAGAGCCCCTCCCTTGCTACTCATATAATTGGCAAACCCTTCGGTTTGCATTAAATCTAAAATATTATTGATTGTTTTATTCATATCAGGGGTTGCTTTCCTTGATTCAAGAGCTATTTCCTTTAATTGGTCACGGCTTTCTTGATTGGTAAGAACAACACTTAAAGACTTTAATCCTTTGTTATCTAGTATATTCCCTTCGGCAAATTCCGGAAATTGGAAGTAGTTAAGAACTTTGCCAATTTGGGGTAATTTCTCTCCTACATATTCTACAAATTTCCATGTATTATCGCTCTTTAGTAGCTGTTCTTGAAAAGCTGGTGCCTGAATTATTTCTGGTGATTGATATAAGGCATATAAGCTACTAATATGTCCAGGATGCCTTATAGCAAAACCAATGGCTCTAAAAACCGAACCAAAACTTAAACCAGGCGCCTTTGTAACTTCTTGACCATCAACTATTTTTGTTACAGGAGTGTAATCATTTAAAACACTATCTATTAATCCCTTTTCTTTCCCAGAAAATATATGATCTAGTGCTGTAAATAACTTTTTAGACTTAGCTTTTTTTGCTTGATCTTCAACTTCCGGAATATCAGTTTTCTCTTTGGCCATAACGTTTAATTTATATTAGTGTGTTTATTCAATATTAATACATTAATACCGAGTAAATCAATGCAAATTAAATAGAACCTCTACTATTAACTCTTTAAGTCCTCAAGAAACTTTAACGATGCATTCTTCTGTTCTGTAGCTTCTGGATAATCTGTCTTATGTTTAAGCGCTTTGTCAAAGGCCTGGATTGCTTCGGCATGCCTACTTAACTTTGCCAAAGCTTTTCCCTTTTTATTGTAAGCTATTGCTAATTTAATAGAAGAAGGATTGGACCAGATATATATATTATATGCATTTATTGCTTCTTGATATTTACCCATCTCGTATGAACTCGTTCCTTTATTTAAATAAAGATTCTTATCAGTTGCATTATATTTGATTACCATGTCATATGCATTTATTGCTTCCTGGTACATTCTCAGCTCATACAAAACATTTGCTTTTGCTAAATGAGCTTCAGCAAAATTAGGTTTGTACTTTACTGCCATTTCAAATGGCTCAATAGCTGTACGTCTGGTACGTGTAAAAGTAGCTAATACCTCACCTTTCTTGTAATAAGCTTCAGCAAAATTAGGTTTGTACTTTATTGCGTTATTATAGGCAGCTATAGCGTCCTGGTAATCTAGCATCTTGTGCATATTAATTCCTTTACTAAACAAAGCATTACCTTTCTCATAATACGCTTCAGCAAAACCAGGCTTATATTTTATTGCCATATCATAAGCATCTACGGCTTTTTGGTACTGATGCGATTTAAGTAAAACATTACCATTATTATAGTAAATATTAGCATCATCTTCTGTATTGGTGAAAGCTTTAGTAACCGAGATCATTAAACTAAAAAATATTATGAGTGTTGCTAATACCTTCATAAATATCACAAACTACTTTTTAGTTTCCAAAGTGATTTACGGCATACTGTAAGACGCTCTATCATAAAGTCTGCTATTACTTGATCGTCGATTTTTTCTGCCTCTGCTAACCCTATCTTTAATGTTTTTTCGATAGCAAGATAGTCAGCGCTAAGCTCTTGGACCATTTGACTAGCAACTGCCATTTCGTTCGGAGGATTAATGTTTGTTTTTGGATAAGGAGAATTTAACGCAAATAATCCTGGTACCTTTTGATTCAAGCCGCGAATCAACTCAGCTACAGTGTCTATTGATATTGCTAGATCTTGATATTGCTCTTCAAAAAGCAAATGAAGCGAGCTAAATTCAGGACCATGTACATTCCAATGATAATTTTGTGTTTTAAAATATAAAGCATAGCTATCTATCAATAATTTTTTTAAGGCCTCAATCATTGATTTATTATGCATTATCTCCCCTTGATTTTGTAATTAGCGGTTTAAAAAATATTTATTTCTTAAATATTAGCACTATAAATTTTACTTTCAAAGACAATATTCTAATCTTAACGGATATTTTTAACTCGGTTTAGAAATAAGGCACCAACACTCTCTGGAATTTGATTGAAGATTCATTTGCGTTCACGCAAAAAACTTTGCATCAATGAAAGGAAGGGCTGTTTTATTGTAAATATCATTGACAAAATTTTATCATCTGTATAATCTGCTGCTTTAAGAACATATTTCTAATGCCTCTGTGGTGGAATTGGTAGACACGACAGATTCAAAATCTGTTGCTCCTAGAGTGTGCCGGTTCAAATCCGGCCAGAGGTACCAATTAATTCTGGTTGGTTGCATTTTACAAGCATGTTAAATGGTGAACGCAAGGTGTAGACTAGCTTATGGCCGTTTAGTTCTAGGTTCGACAATACCAAATTGACTAGTCATAATCTGCGATACTGTATAGAGTCAGCTTGCATAGGTTTCAAATAGCTCTTTATCCATTGGTCTAACTTCATCTATTATTATTGTGCCCTTACCACGTTCATTTTTACCGTTTGTCATGTGTAAATAACCTACAGGCACGGCACTAACCATTGCCCCAATCGTAACTTTTGATCTATCCTACGTTTTACATTATCTTGAAGACTATTAACATCAGACTGAGCCATCATCACAAAAATATTCCACATCATTTTTTCCTGTTTGAATTAGTTTCCCTAGGCAATCTGGGGGTTAACAACCAGCTACGTAAAGTTACCACGAACAAGGTGGGTTGTTCCAAAGTATAAGTCTGTCTTCAAAATATTGTACTTGAGTACCACGTTTTCGTGACAATTGATTACATTACACGAAAATGAACTATGCCTATCAGAGATTGGAATTAGGCCATGGCACATTTTATGATCAAATTTAAGGGAGAATTGGAGTGACCCTCAGTCAATTTACGCAGTTAAATGGAAATCCTCTTCTTCGCCTGAACCCTCTACACATCTCAGCAAGATGAAGTGATCTCCTTATCTATCGCAGTTTGAATTTCCTTTAATAAGCTTTCTGCAAGAATTTTATTCTCGCTTTCAATCATTAATCTTATAATTGGCTCAGTACCAGAGGGTCTTATTATGATTCTAGCATCCTGTTGGTAACGCTCCTGGTAAGAGTTCGCCAGATCCTTGATTTTTGAATTTTCAGCAGCTACAAATTGACTAAAATGATTGTGATCATATTGAATATTATGATTAAATTGGGGAACTGGTGTGAATTTAGCTAGCAGCTGGCTAATAGGTATGTTTTTTGCCTCTTTATAAATCGCCAGAACACCAAGAGCCGCTTTTATCCCATCACCTGTAGCTTGGTTTGCTCCAAAAATGATATGACCAGATTGCTCTCCACCTAAATTGCAACCTAGTTCACTCATTTTTTCTACAACATATTTATCCCCAACATTTGTACGTATTAAATCTATGCCAATAGTTTTCAAATATAATTCTAGACCCATATTTGACATAATGGTTGTAACTACATATTTACTTTTTAGAGTGCCTAATTTTAATGAATAGTCTGCTAAAGCCGCTATAATCTGATCTCCCTCTATAATTTGGCCTTTCTCATCTATAATCAGCACTCTATCAGCATCACCATCCAAAGCTATGCCTAGGTCTGCCTGGTGCTTTAACACTTCCTTGACTAACAGCCCAGGATCCATAACTCCACATTCTTGATTAATGTTAAAACCATTGGGACTTATGCCACAAGTAATAATCTCAGCTCCCAATTCGTGAAACACTTTTGGCGCAATATCGTAAGCTGCGCCATTGGCGCAATCAACTACAATTTTTATACCATCTAATTTAAGCTTGTCAGGGAATGAATATTTTACATGTTCAATATAGCGCCCGCGTGCATCTTCAAGTTTAACCGCTTTACCTAAATCATCACAAACTGCAACATATTCCGATAATTCGGTTTTCATTAATTGCTCAATTTTATCTTCAAGCACAGAAGAAAGTTTATAACCCGAAGAGGCAAAAAACTTAACTCCATTATCATAATATGGGTTATGCGAAGCTGAAATCATTATGCCTAAATCTGCTCTTAAACTTCGAACAAGCAT
>CAMCTQ010000038.1 GCA_945878545.1 Rickettsia typhi | reverse complement strand
ATTAACCCAAGAGAATTTCGCCCCAGAACATGGTGGAAGTCTTACTTTTGATGACGAAACAACTCCGTTCAATGCGCACAATCACAAATATTATCATTCTTCTGGTATAGTCAGTAGAGTAGTACAAGAAAAAGTAATTCATTTAACAGGTAGAGATAACGAAGAGATACTTCATTCTGCAAGCATGGTTCGTACTGGTTTACCTAATAAAACATCTGAAATACTAGGCAAAGGAGCTATGGTTGTCTATTCTTCTTTAAAGGATAGTGCAAAAGAAGAAGCAATCAAAATTACAGAAGAGCCACAAGCAATGATATCTCTGCTAGGTGAAGAAAGCGTTCCAAATGGCACAATTGCAGACATAGATTGATAAACAAATCGTACCTAAAATCTTTTTAATAAATAAATCATGGGGCCAGCAAGTCCCGTGATTTATTTATAAGATAGATTTCCGCTACCTGCGGAAATAATACCATTAAAAACTATTAATAGTTAATTCAACCTAATTTACTATTAAACTGAGTCGCCTCTTATTCTAACAATATCTGCACCACAAGCAGATAACTTTTTCTCAAGAGATTGATATCCACGATCTAAATGGTATACCCTTCTAACTTTAGTTGTTCCAATAGCTGCAAGCCCCGCAAGAATCAGAGAAACAGATGCTCTAAGATCACTTGCCATAACTTCGGCCCCGCTTAGAGCTTGAACTCCCCTTACAACAGCATGATTACCATCAACAGTAATATTTGCTCCCATTCTGCATAATTCTGGTACATGCATAAATCTATTTTCAAATATGTTTTCAGTAATTATCGAAGATGCGTCCGCTAGTGTCATTAAACTCATAAACTGGGCTTGCAAATCTGTTGCAAACCCTGGATAAACACTAGTAGCCATATCCACCGACTTTAAAATCCCGTCATATTTTACTCTAATAATATTATTTGAATTAGTTACTTCCACACCAGTTTGCTCAAGTTTGAGAGCTACATTTTCAACAATATCATACTCGATTCCAGAAATAGTCACATCTCCTTTGGTAATGGCAGCAGCAATCATATAAGTGCCTGCTTCAATCCTGTCTGGCAAAATATTATGCTTTGTCCCATGCAACTCTTTTTGACCAGTAATTTTTAGATCATCTGTTCCAACCCCTTCAATCAAGGCCCCCATTTTTATCAAACAATTACATAAATCTTTGATTTCAGGCTCTCTAGCACAATTCGATAAATGCATGACACCATCTGCTAGAGTAGCTGCTAAGATAGCATTGATAGTCGCACCAACAGACACCCTAGGAAAAACAAAGCTACAAGCTTTTAAACGTGTCTTCGTATGAGCAGAGATATAACCCTCTAAAATTTCTATCTCCGCTCCCATAGCTTCTAAAACAGCAATGTGCAAATCAACTTGCCTTGCACCGATTGCACATCCACCAGGTAAAGACACCAACGCACTTCCGTATTTAGCAACAAGAGGACCAAGTACCCATATCGAAGCTCTCATTTTCCGAACGATCTCATAAGGAGCTTTGTAATTATTAATATTAGAACATGATATCTTCAAAGTTAAACTATCATTACTTTCTATCTTTCTATCAATCTTGGTTCCATGATTTAAAAGTAACTCTTCCATGGTATCGATATCAGACAAAATAGGTAGATTAGTTAGCTCTAAGACCTGATCTGTCAGCAAAGAAGCTGCCATGAGCGGCAAAGAAGCATTTTTAGAACCACTTATAGAGATATTCCCCTTCAGAGCATTACCACCGTTGATAAGAATGCTATCCATATATTTATAAATACCTTGTCTACTGTGAAGAAGTTATTTCGCTAACGCAAAAAATACTTTTTCCACGGGTTAATTTCATTTACACTATTTCAGAATCAGTAGCTACGATTTATAGCAAAATCTACTAGTGACCTTAAATATTCCTTATTTTTAATGGGAGCATCAATATCATCAAGGAATTTATTAGCATCTATCTTAAGATCTTGTATATATTCGACTATTTCATCTTTTATATTAAAACTAATTAATAACCGAGTAACCCAATCAAAATCGTCAGATGTTCTCTCTGGCGCGGCTATTAAGTAGGTCAATTTTTCCTTGTCGTATATAGGCAATTTCTTAGCTAAAAAGATAATAGGCAAGGTAACCTTTCCTTCAGCAAAATCATCTCCAATATTCTTACCCGTAATTTCAACTTTTGTAAAATAATCCAGCAAATCGTCTGTTATCTGGAAAATATTACCAAGCTTCTTGCCAAAATTTCTTAAAAGCCTGCAATAATCAGGCGACTGATCGGCTATAATTGCCCCAACTTCACAAGCTGCTCCAAAAAGGGCAGCAGTTTTAGCATTAATTATTTTAAGATATTCATCTTCAGTAATTAATCTACGCTCCTCAAGCTTAGCAAGCTGAGATACCTCTCCTTCAGCAATTACTGCAGAAGCATCAGATAAAATCACCATAGCAGATATAGATTTACTAGAAACTATTAATTTAAATGATTGACTAAATAAAAAATCACCAACTAAAATACTAGCCTTACTACCCCATATAACATTAGCTGATGGCAAAAAACGCCGCATTTTACTACCATCCACGACATCATCATGTAACAACGTAGCCATGTGAATAAATTCAACAGCTGCAGCAAGCTTTATTCTATCATCATTAGCACAGTCAAACATCTTAGCAGATAACAATGTAAGTACGGGTCTTATTCTTTTTCCACCAGACTTTGAAATATAATTACTAATAAGCTGCACTAGCTCTTCTTCAACCGATAGACTACTTAAAATCAACTCGTTCATTTCATCAATTTCTATTTTCAAAAACTGATGAATTTCTTTTATTAAATCCAATTTATTATCCCATAATATAAAGATTTATATATCAACCGCCAGCTATATTATAGCCCTTCACGATGATTTTTATACCGTCAGCACCTATTATTCTGCTAAGTAATTTCAAAATACTTTTTAGTTAAGTTTCTTAAGAAATCTTTACTTATTTTTACTCTGTAACTCTTTCACCGGAGGAGCTTCTTCTATAACAGTTTTTGTATTACTTGGCAAAGCTTTCTTTGTCTCTTGTTGCAACATTTTATTTTGATCTTTTGCTGTAATTTGAAGCAATAATTTTTTAAATATTGGTTCATTTTCATCTAAATCAGGTAAGATTTTTTTTATTTGGATTAGTGGATTACCGTGCTGGTCAATAACACTAAATAATTTTCTATACAATGCAAATTGATATAATTCTGGAATTTGTATAATTTTTGCGCTACCAATTTTTGCTTCTAACCAATTATTTGGATCTATTTCATAATCGAAACTAAGATCATTTGAAGCCGATGCAGGATAATCTGATATTTGTTTTAAAAATTCTTTATTCACAGCAACGTAAATAGCTCTAGCCTTGTCGCTTAGGAGCCTAAATTTACCAAATCTATAAATATAACCAGAACTAAAATCAACTACTGAAGGATAATTTGTAATAAGCACTACCCCCTTTGCATCCCAATCTTTTTGATTAACCAATTTTATTTTTGATTCATGACTTAACTTAAAGCCAGATTGACCAGAATAAATACTAAAATTATGCAAGTTAATTGATGCAGTTTTTTTACTATATAAGGATGTCAGATCAAGATTTAGAAGATAATCACTATTTTCCAAGTCTTTAAACCTAAATGCATCTTGGTTGTTAATTATGTACACTATTTCCTGATTGATCAAATGCCCCCCAGGTGCTGCAAGAAGTTTTGGTCTAATTAATTCATATTTTTTAAACAACTCTTCGAACAAACCTTCTTTTAGCCTTATTGCACCATCTACTAACAATTTAAAATCGCTCCCCTTAGTCTGATCAACATCACTTTTAAATTCTAATTTCAAAGAATTCAGATCAACTTTTGAAGTGGAAAATCCAATCTCTGCTTGTACCTCTGAATCTAAAAATAATTCTTCAGCTTTTTTAGACTTAGTTTTTATAGCTATCTTAACAGAAGCAGAGAAATCTGATGGCAAATCTAGGAACCCATAAAACAAAGTGACTGGTATCCGCCGCGATGAAAATTTCACAGGTTTTGTCTTAACACTATAAAGAAGGTTATATTCCTTTGGTATATCACCTTGCAGATCTTGCAAAGATTTATAGTATTTTGCTGGCACAAAAGAAAAACTTAATCTTTCATATTCCTTGTCAGAAAATAATTCTTTTTCTTGTTTATCTATTATTTGAACTTCCCTAGTAGAGATATTAATATCTTTGATATAATTTATCAACTCTACTGAATCTCTCATCTTCACAATACTAGAAAGCAATGCCCTGGTTAACGGAATATCTATCTTAATCAAATAATCCTTAACTTTTAATATAGCACCAAAACCTCTTGTTACTGGCTTATAAGAGGAGTCAATATCGCCATTATATGAAATATATGCCGCTTGTGAAAGAAGACTATAACCAATTTTTATAGGCGAATTATAAGAGACTACGGCTCCTCTACTTTCTTCCTTCCATCCGTGCATACTAACTGCTATATCAAAAGGAAAACCATCCATACTAACTTTATCAAAAGTAGTAAAATAATCTTCGCTATTTACTAAGGCCTTAATAGAAATTTTTTGCCCTGCATATTTAGTATTGATTTCAGCTGTCATTTGACTGACTATATAGTACCAAGTAACACAATAAAAAAGACATATACTAAGTAGCAAAATCAGTATGTACCTGACTATTTTCATTCTTCATCACCTTTTAATTTAATATATTCCTGATTTAATTTCCTGATATCCCACACCCAGAGAATTATTATTAATATAAAAATTAGCATTAAATATATGGTAACTGAATCAAAACTAGCAGTAGGCATTAAAATAAACATAAATGACTGCGAAAAGGCACCAAGTGATTTACCAAATTTTAAACCGATAACCTCAACTGCCGCTTTTCCCTTTGTTCGAAGTTCAAGGGAAAGAGGGATGTATGTCATTTCCTTGGTTGAATCAAACAAAGAATATTTCGTTGATTTACTTAAAATATTCTGTATGGCACCTATAACTACAGCCAAATATATTGGGCTAAAAACACCCAAAAACCCTATGTCATTAGCATAAATCACAAAAACAAAAAATATAATTCCAGTGCAACTAATAATACAAGGAGTAATCAAAGCAGCAGCGCGCCAACTGAACTTTCTTAAGACATTACTGCCAATTAAAGCAACTACAACACAAGATATACCCATCCAAATGTTGAACTTACCCATAAAATTAATATAATCAACAGTATTTGGGTAAAGATCACGCACCCTTGCCTTCCATGGTCCTTCAAGAATATTGATTGCAAGCCCATAACACAAAAGCAAAATAACAATGTGACCAATATATTTAGACTTTAAGATTAGCTTGACACTGTCTAAAACAGATAATTTAGTCTTAGTTTCATTATGAGTATTGGATGACACTTTTTTAAGCACATTAGTTTTAACCAAGTGTTTATTGATATATCGATAAAGCATCATCGCCACACAACCAGAAATAATTATGGTGACCATAATTGGCTTTAAAACTACACTACATTGCTCAGTCGTATATTTATCTAAAATTTCACCATCTAAACCCATTGGTATATCAGAAAAAGTAACTAACACAGTACCAGCCATAATCAGCCCTATATTGCCTACCATACCTAAAATAGGATAAAATCTTTTCGCCGATTTAGTATCAAATATATTATTAGCATATTGCCAAAAAAGTAGGTTGATGACTACTGCGCTCCATAGTTCGCAAAAGACATACATCAGAGCATAACTCCACTTACTTGCCATTAAGACAAACCATTTGAAATGAGGATAAAGTTCTACCAATCGCTGCACAGATTCAGGATCTGGATGATAGAAATCCTGATCAGGATATAAAACATAAGTAAAAACAAGAAAAAACCCTAAGAAGAAGGATACTATGAGATAAAATAAATGTTCATAATCAAACATGTTACTCAGTTTGACGTAGATCAATGTAAAAATTATCGTAGAAGGAAGAACTAACCATAGTTTCAAAAAACTAATTACCTCTGCACCAATATTAGGCACCACTAAGCTATCTTTGATCGAGCGCAAGGCACCGAAGTTGAATAATATACAAAGCATCATTAGAGACATTGGCACAAATAATTTCAGCTCTGAGCGCTCTATTGGCCAAACTATATCTTTTAGATTCGATAGAAACTGTTTTTTTTTAAGATTCGGCATTTGCATGAATAAAACTGTTTACAGGTGGTATCTACATACCTGTAAATACCTAATAGTTCTATTCTTTTTGTATGTAAAAGTCAATAGATCAATAGATATCCCCCTAATCTTGAAAATTGACCTCAAAATCACGTAAACATTTCCTATGCTCTCATTACAAAACCTATTGCAATTTTCTGCGGATATTTGATAGATTAACTTGACTACCCTACACTTAAAAGCGAGACTAAACTAAATATGCTAGGTAACCTTAGCCCTAGGTGAATCATCCCAGAAAATCTTTATCATGGCAACAGACAACTTAAAAAAAGTATTTTACAAAAAAAACAACGAAAAGTTTGAATTTATATTTGCCGGCGACACTAGTTTTGGTGAAAATTATCAGGCAAAGATTAAACAAAATGGTGGTGTATCCATTTTAGATCGTTTTGGCTATGAATATGGATTAGAAAAACTCAAACCAATAATGATAAATGCTGATTTCGTGGTCATGAACCTTGAGACGCCAGTTACCGATTGCAAACTATCACCCTTTGAAGGGCAAAAAGAATATTTGCATTGGACTGATAAAGAAAGAACACCTAAAACACTTATCAATCACAATGTATCTCTCGTGAGCCTTGCTAATAATCATACTTTTGACTATGGAACTATAGGATATGATCAAACATTAGCTATTCTTGAAGAATATAAATTACCTGCGATAGGCGCTGGGAAAGATATTAATCAGGCGAGTCAGCCATTTACTTGCGAAATAAATTTTGAGAATACAAAAATTACGGTTGCTATTATTGCTGCTTTTGAAGATTTATCTTCATATCGCAACAAATATAAAGTTTATGCTACCCCTGAAAAATCTGGATTAATGCCTTTAGACCTAGATACAATTGCTGATCAAGTACAAAAGATTAAAACTTTGGATCAAAATACTTTTGTAATACTTTTTCCACATTGGGGAAATAATTACCAATGGTGCAATCAAACACAAGTGAGTTTAAGTGATAGTTTGTTTTCATGTGGGGTTGATTTAATTATCGGGCATGGAGCCCACATGATGCAAGAATTCGAGAAACGCAAATCTAATCTTGTATTATATAGCATTGGAAATTTTATGTTTCATTCACCAGGTCGCTATGGACTAATGCAAGCCCCACCATGCAGCGCCGTTGCCTCTCTCAATATTCAAATGGTAAATAACCGACCAGATATTCAACTAAAATTATATCCAATTATAAGCGATAATAAACTAACAAATTATCAACCAAGGTTTGTAACCAACCACGAATTAGATGATTTAGGTAAGGTTCTTCTTCAAAAGAAAATAATGGCAAGTTCCGAGTCTTTGTTAAAAGCACAACAAGATAAATTTGGATATTATTTTCAAGTACCAGTGCTACAAACAAATCTCACTGAGCCGGGTTCAAAACAAAAATGGATTGGCATGTTGTATCACGATCATCATGATACTAAAATAAAAACTGGCGAATTCAATATTATCCTACATCGTGCATCTGTACTAGTTCCTGAGCTCGCAAAATACAACTATAAACTAATTTGCTATTTACCAATAAATGTAAATAAAGAAGAGAACACTGTTACTGGCTATGTTTTAGAAGATAATGAATTTAAGTATGTTTGCACCCCTGTGCCTAAAGTCAATTATGATTTTTATATAGGACCAGACAACCTTAATACACATGATAACTTTCTACTTTGGGCATTACCACAAGGATATAAAATTTACCCGACTAAAACTATCAGAAGAGTAGCTGGCGATAAAATGCTTACTGCCGAGGTTTTATCAAAATTTGACTCCTCGGTTATCCCTTATACCGAAATATTCGATGGTAGCATAGACCAGATTCAAAGGTATCTTTCAAAACGTCATGTAATCTTTATTAAGCCAAGATATGGTGCTATGGGAAATAAGATATTAGTAGTGAAATCTGAAAATAATAGTTTCATAATAGAATATTACATTAATCACCAAAAACAAATTACTTCCTTATTAACTTTACCTGAATGCATCTCTCATATTAACAAAATAGTGACTAATGAAAAATACATTATTCAAGAAGCTGCTGATGTAGCACGCCACGAAGGATCTGTCTTTGATATCCGAGCCCTTGTCTTTAACATAGGCCAAGACTGGCATTTTTTAAGTGAAGCAAGAATTAGTGAAAAATCAAGTGAAATTTCAAACAACGCTGGCACTGCCATCTCTAAAGAACTCCTCGAAAAAATATTTTCTAAAGAAAAAACTACCATTATTATGGAAAAAATAAGAAGGACAACAATTGATGCTACTATTTTCCTAAGTAAAAAATATGATGAAATGATAAATGAGTTAGCATTTGATGTTATTATAGATAAATCTGGTAATATTTATTTTGCTGAAATAAATATTAAGCCCGGCTTAGCTGGATTATCAAAATATGGTGATTTTTTTCACATGACAGATTATGAAAAGAATTTTTATGAAAAACTATCAACAAAACACGGTTCTCTTTTGGCAAAATCCTTAATATATCAATGTGATTCCTAATTAACTGCCAAAATGACCAATATTGAATCTATGCCAAGTTAAATTTGACATTACTTTATCGATGTAATAGTAATAGAGGCACCGATCACTTAATAAGTGCAATTCAATCAAATATTTATGATAGCTAGAAAGAAATTATTAATTATTTGGTTAATTGGATTGATGAGTGGGTTTACCATAATGATTACTGGTAACACTCTAAATTTTTGGCTAGCCAAGGAAGAAATCGATATTAAAACTATCGGCGTTTTTGCTTTAATTTCTATACCTTATGCAATAAATTTTATTTGGGCCCCTATTTTTGATATAAAAAATATTCCCATATTATCGAAAACAATTGGTCATCGTACATCTTGGATCGTTACTATTCAAGCATTCCTAAGTCTTGCCGTTTTTTCTCTAAGCTGCATTAAGCCTTCGGAAAATTTATTCTTATTTGGGATAATCGCTCTTGCTATATCTTTTTTTTCCTCTGCCCAAGACACCGTCCTTGGAGCGCTCAAAACAGAAATAATTGATAGCACCAAACAAGGGCAAGTTTCTGGTTTATATGTTTTTGGTTATCGTATTGGTATGCTACTCTCGAGTTCTGGGGCAATA
>CAMCTQ010000037.1 GCA_945878545.1 Rickettsia typhi | reverse complement strand
TCATATCGTTTAGAATTTGAGCTGGATTCATTTTAGCAGGTTTACTTTGAGCAACTAGTAATGCATCATCATATAGATCGTCAAAACCTTTTTGATTAAGACCTGGTCTTGTTCCAGCGGTTGCAAAGACTATTTCTTTGGTTTCTTGGTTTACAAACGCCACACATCGAAAAGACGCTTCTTTGCTATCGGTTACGTGATCAGTCATCAGGAACATTTCATAGCCTGGCGGTATTTGCTCAGCCATTTTTGCCATGTCTTCATCAGTGTTTTTATAGGCAAAGTTAGTAAATATTACGCCATTATGAGCTTGATTATCAAAAGCCTTCCAAGCTGGATGATCCTCTGAAATAACTTTTTGGCCTTGATCTGCTTTTTTCATAAAACCTAAAACATTTATTACATATACTATACTTGAAGACTAACTCTACAAAATGAATATGTTAAGTTCATTACTGTATCGATAATAAACGGTGTATTATTAATAAAAAGTTAAATGTAGCCGAATGAAGCCACAAATACTTTTCTTCTTATTCTTAGTTCCGGTTTTAGATGAGTGAGGGAAGGGTGGAGGTCTATATTAAGTAAATGTCTATACAGTCACTTCTTTGATTCTTCTAGCTTTTGAGATTTACCTTTAGACTTTCTTCTGAGTAAATTATTTTTTAAGGCCAAGGATAGTTTAGAAAATTTGTCTTCTTTTTTTAAAACAGCAATTTGCTCTTCTTTTTTCATGCTTAAAATTCTCTACTTTGCCTTATTACTAGCTACTTTTATTTTGTTTTTTGATGCTTTTTTTGTTTTTAAGATTTCTTTCTTAACTCCAAAATGCTGATCAAGTAAGTTTACCATTTTTTTATCTCTGTGAATAGCTCTGCTACTACCCGTAACAACTGCTACGAGAGTTTTACCATTTCTTGTAGCTACTGTAATTAAATTACATCCAGCTGGACTTGTATATCCAGTTTTAAGTCCTTCTGCACCAGGATAGCTGGCAGTAAGTCTATTATGGCCATTTATTTGCTTATCTTTATACTTAAAATTTGTTTTGGAGAAAAAACTATAATATTGAGGAAAGTCTCTTTTTATAGCTATAGATAATTTGGCTAGGTCAATAGAGGTGGTTTTTTGATCAGGATGGTGCCATCCTGATGCATTAGTAAAAAAACTGTCCTTCATCCCCAGTTGTTTTGCTCTGCTAGTCATTAATTTACTAAATTTATGCTCTGAACCAGAAATATTTTCTGCAACTACTATGGCAACATCATTCGCGGACTTAACAACTAGTGCCAGAATTGCATCTTTAACACTGATTTGCTCACCAGCTTTTACATATAACTTGAGAGGTTTAGCTTTTGTAGCATTCTGAGATACATATAACTTATCATTTAAAGAAAATTTGCCAGATTCCAATGCTTCAAACAACATGTACAGGGTCATAACTTTAGTTAGAGAAGCGGGATAAATTTTTACACTCTCATTATGCGAGTGTAGTACTTCTCCAGTTTTGCCATCAACTACCAGGCTTGTTTGAATTGGGCCAGTAGTTTTGGATTGAGTCTTTTTTTTTGCTGCTTCAGATATGTTTATTTGTAGACCAACGGACAGCAACAGAATAGTTGTTACTACAAAACATTTAAATCTTAATAGCATAAAGATTACGATTCCCCAATATTTTAAGTTTAACCAAGTCTTCCAGGATTATCCTAGCACATTGTTATTTATAGAAAAACAAAATTAGTTATTATTCTCGTATTTATTTTTTAGGTACATAAGAAGAAAAATACCAGGTATAGCTAATATAATTGTTAGAAAGAAATATAAATCCCAACCCATTGATTTCACCATTGTACCGCCGAAAACAACTATAGTATGGCTAACTAAACCAGATGCGCTACTAAATAATGCAAATTGGGTTGCAGTGAATTTTTTATTACATAAAACACTTAAATAACCCGCTAAAACTCCTGATCCCATACCCCCAGCTATATTTTCGATAGCAATGGCAATCATGAAAGCATTAACATCGTGTCCCATATGATTTAACCAAATGAAAGAAACATTGGTAACGCTTTGGGCAATCGCGGTTATTATCATTCCCTTGAGACTACCAATACGATACATCAAATAGGCACCAATAAACGTACCAATAATGGTTGCAATAACTCCAAATACTCCTGACACAAAAGCAATTTCGCTTTTTGTAAAACCAAGATCTAGATAAAATGGCATTGCAACTACTCCAAGCATTGCATCACCAAGTTTAAAGCAAATTATAGCTAATAATATTATAATTGCGCCATCTCTTTTAAAAAAATCAGCAAATGGATCAATAGTCATTACTTTCCAAGAATGTAAAGAAAATCCATTGAATTTTTCACGCACTATTTCCGTTTCGTTGAGAGATATAGTGTAGAAAATAATACCAGTATATAACATAGAAATAACAAGGAAAGTATCTTTCCAGCCATATAAATCTGAGAAATAAAATGCGCCAGCTCCTATTGTTATCAACCCAATTCTATAACCTAATCCTGCAGTTGCAGCTCCTAGAGCCTGCAACTCTGGTTCGAATTTTTCAATCCTAAATGCATCAAAAACTATATCGTATGTGGCAGATAGCACACCAAGAGCAATAACTAATCCATATAATTCAGACAATGCGCTATTTGGGTCTAATCTGCTCATCATAAATAAGACAAAAGCTATGGACGCCAAGCACATTATCATCCAGCTTTTACGCTGACCAATTCTTCCTAGGATCGGGATTCTTATTTGATCAATAAATGGAGACCATAAAAATTTTAGCGAATAAAATACTTTTGCTATTGAAAAAGTGGTAATTACTGCAATCCCAATTTGTGCTTCCGATAGCCAAGCTGGTACTGCTTTGTATAGTATCCCAAGTGGCATAGCACTAAAGGCGCTTAATATGAAAACTTGTAAATGACGATAGTCTGACAAAGTTTTTAATATACTCATAACTAGCTTGGGTATTTTTTATTTGATTATCTTGGATAAAAACCTTTGCAAACCGTTTAGTGGATTTGAGAAGTGATAGCTGTATACCTCAAGATCATAGCACAAGTCAAGCTAAAATCAGACAGGGTAATCTAAATCATTTGTTTCCTCAAATTGCATTTGACCAGATATACCAGTAATTTCTTTGCTAGTTGAAAAAATATCTGCGATTTTTCTTTGAAAATCAGGGGCAAGTTTTTCTTTCGAGCGGAAAATCATATCGAAATTAATAGGCACTTTAGAATTCTCTCTAAATTTTACTAGGCCATCTAATTGAATAGTTCCAGGTTCTTCAAGATTTATGTTCAAAACAAATCTTAAGTAATGGTCACGAGTTCTAGTAATTTTCACCTCTTGTTCTTCAACATCTCGCCCATTATAGAATGGAATAAAAACAGTTTGCCATTTTTGATTGTCTTCAACAACATTTATGTTCGGCAAAAGCAATTCTTTAATCCCGGAATATTCACTTGTAAATTTTTTAATCTGCTCGATTGACTCACCAAGGTTTCTAATAATTCTATTTAAACTAGCATTATCTTGTTGCGGTAAGTCTTTTGAATCTTTGATTTTAGTATCGAAATTTGAAGAGTTGCTAAAAGGTCTTTGACTTAGCTTTTTGTCGTGTTCTGCTTTTTGATTCGGTTTTTTTATTTCTATAGGGACGTGAAGGGCTTGCAGGTTTAATTCACTAGTCATCAATTTGTTAATGCTTATTTGATTATTATTAAATTGGCCAGATGGAATAGGTTTATTATCTGATGGCGCAAGGTTTTGTTGTATGGTTTTGATCTCAGTATTTTTGTTTTGTAGACCTAAATTTTGAGATGATTCTTTGTTTTGAATGGCAATTTCAGAAGTCTTAGGAACTAATTGTTCGTGCATTTCAGGATCAGTAATCATGGTTTCTAGATTGTTCCAACTTTTGTTAATATTAAAAACAAATGCCGAGACATTTTTTGCTACATCAAGATTTATCGGCTTGTTATTTAAGCTGATTATTTCTAAACTTAATTTTTTTCCTACAGGAAGTTCAATATCTTCGGTGGTGATAATACCGAAATCAGTTTTTAGTAACTGAGGTTTACCTTGATTTTCATTTCCAATCTCACCAATGATGGTAAGAGCGGATGTGACCTCGTCTAAAGATGGGTTAATCTGAAAAGTAATATTAACAGGAGTTTTTTCAGTAGTTGTTTTAACCAGTTCATTGTACAAGATTGACTGTTTTGAAACTTTAGACAGGTTCAAATATGTAATTTGTCCGCTAATCGTTTGGGGAATATTTTTTAAATGTTCAAATGTAACATTCGTTGCGCTTGAGATTGTACTAGTAACAGAATTATTAACCAATTTTAACGTAGATAAGTCAAGAATTTCAGGGTTTTTTATTAATTTATCATTCACTGAGACAACAGCGCCTTGAAATTGGCTGGCATTATTTGAAATCTGAATAGTGATTTTATCACCTTGAACTAGTCCTTGGGTATTTGGCACAGAAAATCTACCATATGCAGTATGAAAGATGCTGTCTCCTTTTGGAGTATTGCCAACGACCAATCCTTTCAATACTGAACCAGTTTGCAACTGATTTAATATTTCTACAAGGTTTTTTTTTGTATTGCTTTTTAAGTCTAGGGCCGTTGGCAAGACTCTGATATCTTTAAAGTGAACATCATCCATATAAATACTGGTTTAAGTTTAAATGATACAAAATAAACATATAATTAGATTATCATTTATTGGGCTATTTTTGAATATCGTAGCAAATATCGTGCTATACAGATATTTTATGATAGAAGAAGTTGTAATTAAACAAATTTCAGACCAAAATGCACGGATTGCCGAGATTTATAAACATAAGATATGGGCTAATAATAAGAATTCAGTATTAAAACTAAAAAACCAGAAATTTGAGTCATTAATGCAGGATCAAGATTTTATTCAATTTGTCAAAGACTCTTCTCAATTTTTTGGGGAGTCAAAAGATAATATTGCTTTATATGATAAAAATGGGAGAAGATTTATTGAAAGCAAACCTAATGATTTTCTGGATATCAAATTAAATGACAGTGCTTATTTGTATAATAGATTTATTTTAAGGTTGGATAAATATTTTTTATCTTCATATTTTTCAAAGAATCCGTTAATGGAGGCGATTAGGGGTAAAGCTAGGCATTTGCTGGTTTCTAGGGCTATGATTACCGATAAAGACCATATAGAATACGAAACATCCTTGATCATTAGTTATATCCCGATTATTTTTTCTGAAAATGGTGAGTTTAGTGTTGATGGAATTATCAAAATTACAACTGATATTACTGATCAGTGGGACAATATAGCCTATCTTGAAAAAAGAATATTTTTGTCCTTTGTCGTCGTGTTTTTGGTTTTTTTCGTCATTGTTATGTATAACACAAATTATGCTCAACGAATTATTAATAAGCAGGTTGAAACTAACCGAGAACTAGAAGAAGCAAAAATTAGAGCAGAGACTGAGAGTTCGGCTAAAACTCAGTTTCTAGCAAACGTAAGTCACGAATTACGCACACCACTTAATGCAATTATTGGATTTTCGGAAATGATTCTGTCAGAAACATATGGCAAATTAGAAAATGCACAATATAAAGATTATATCAATGATATTAACAATTCCGGTAAACACTTATTAAGTGTAATAAATGATATTCTAGATTTTTCAAAAGCTTCGGTAGACAGGTTAAAAGTTGAAGCTATGGATCTTGATTTAAATAAATTAGCTGCTTCGAGCATGAGGTTTGTAAAACCAAGAGCTGATGAAGCTAGTGTTCGATTAATTGAAGATTTACCATTAGAACATATTGTTATTAAGGCCGATCCTAAAAGGCTAAAACAAGCTTTATTAAATCTTTTATCAAATTCTGTCAAATTTACTCCTTCAGAAGGTTCGGTTACTTTATCAATTAAAAAAGATGCTTTTAAAAAGTTAGTTTATATTTCTGTAACAGATACTGGAATTGGTATGAGTGATGAGGACATTCCAAAAGCGCTTTCTTCTTTTGGACAGATAGATAGTAAGCTTAGCCGGAAATACGAAGGTACTGGTCTTGGATTGCCTTTGACTAAAAAACTCGTTGAATTAATGAATGGTACATTTGACATAAAAAGTATTGTTGGTCAAGGAACAACCGTAACTCTTATATTTCAATATAGTGACATAGTAACTTAAGTTTAATTCTCAGCGAAGCAAAAAGATTTTTATCCGAGTTTCAAGTTGTGGATTCTTTCTTTTCCTTGATTATTGAAATTAAAATTCCCACAAGTATTAAAATTATAGTTATTAATAACGGTACAAGTTTTGGTATCTGCACAAAGTGAGCAACAAATATTTTGATCCCAATCAGGATTAGAATTATGCCAAGAGAGTATTTAATATATTTAAATCTCTCAATAATATCTGTAAGACAGAAAAACAAAGCTCGAAGCCCTAGAATTGCAAAAATATTCGAGCTATAAACAATAAAAGGATTTTGTGTTACTGCAAAGATAGCAGGAATACTATCGATAGCAAAGATTAGGTCCATCGATTCAATAGTAACTAATGCCATGAACAAAGGCGTAAAAAACAATTTGCCATCTTTTCTGATGGCAAATTTATTGTCTACCAATTCTGGATGGAGATTTAAATGACCACTAAACCATCTGTACATAAAGATGTCTTTTATATTTTTAGCTGGTTTATCAATCATATATAAAGTCTTGAAACCTGTTAGAACAAGGACTGCGGCAAAAATAAATAATATCCAAGCAAATTGCTGAAGCAGCGCGGCTCCAGCGTAAATCATCACCGCCCTGAGGATAATTACTCCTAATATGCCCCAAAATAAAACTCTATGTTGATATTGCAGGGGGATTCTAAAAAAAGTAAAAATCATTGATATCATAAAGATGTTATCAAGTGACATAGTTTTTTCCAACAGAAACCCCGTGTAATATTCGCTTGCGCTATCGGAGCCAAATTCGTAAAAAACAAATAGTCCAAACAAGCAGGATATAGTTATGTAGAGAAAACTTATATACATGCTTTTTTTAAAACTCATTACCTCGTCTTTCTTATTTAAAACTCCTAAATCAAGGGTCAAAAGTCCAATAACTATTAATGCAAAAATACCCCAGGCAAAAGTTTGTGCGATCATATAAGTATACTATTTATAAATTTAAGAAATATTATAAATCTTTGACTCCAAAATCGCAAAAAGTAATGTTTAAAAAACGAGTAACTAATTAAAAATTAGTTACTTTAAGTGTGTTTTTGTCGATAACTCAGAAACCATGTCTAATTAATTAAAGTGCTTGATAGTAGATCTATTAGTTAAATATCTTTGCAAAAAAATTCTTTTAGATATATAATGTGTTAAGTATTTTTTGAGGTAAGTAGTAATGTCAGGTCAGCTTTTAGAACTTATAATTTTTGCAGGAATTGCTTTTTTTATAATAAATAAGCTTATATCTACCTTAGGGAGCGCACCAAGCGATGATCCTGCAAAAAGTAAGGGCTTTTTTGGTGAAAATTTAGGCAAAACCCTGAAAGATGTTACATATACTGGATCTGCAAGCGTGCTAAAACCAAATTTCCTAAAGGTAAATAAACCAGACCTAAAAGATTTAGTTTTGCCCGAAAACAAAGAAGCGGTTGAAAAAGGTTTGCAAGAAGTATTGAACAAAATTCCTTCCTTTGATATGGGGCGTTTTGCTAGCGGCGCGAAGTCAGCCTTTCAGATGATTATTGAAGCCGCTTTGCAAAACGATGATAAGCAGCTAGAAGAGTTGGTGGACAAAAGATATATTGATAATTTTAAGTCAATAGCGGTAAATTATGGCAAATTAACTGAAAATGCCCACAAACTGTCGGTACAAGTATCTGAAGTATACATGTTTGGTAACAATATTTTTATAAAAGTACTTTTGCTAGGCAACAATATTACTGACAAAATTAAGGATTTACACGAAGAGTGGACCTTCTCTAAAAGCGCCTTAAATAGTGAGCCTGCTTGGTATTTAACTAATATTGATAGGCCACAATAATCTTATTGATGACGAAGACCCGTAATAACCGGTGCTAATTGTTTTTTAGCAGTGTCATCCCCGTGAAAACGGGGATACAGGCTTATTATTTCTAGATTCCTGTCTTTCGCGGGAATGACAAGCCTTTTATCCTGGATCACGAGGCTGCTCAAGGAGGCAGCCTCAGTGATGAGGAAATTGCGAAGCGTGGACCAAAGCTGGCACGGATATTGCTTGGATAGATATGAAGGTTTTGTGATTTGTTTGTGATGATGAATTACTTAACAATGATGACAGTTGGCTTTAGGGTTGAGTTTGTGGCTAGATTGGTGTATAATTGGCATTAATGGTGAGGCGAACTTAAATTTAAGCCAGTTTTTTTAACTAAATATAAAATCAAAGAGAACAAATATGAGCGGTATAACACTTAAAAATCCAGTTGTAAATTCAGTACCTACTGCAATTGCTATTGGTAGAAAAGGAGTTGATGATAATGGTAAAAGCTTAAGCACAGGCTTAAAAGCTGATAATGACGTTGTTAGTACTTTCTTGGGACAAGGCCTTGGTGATAAAGCTAAGATTTTGACTAAGGTTTTAGGTAACATGGGCTACAGTAGTGATGCTCTTAGGATAACACAAGATAGTCTTGGTTCTATTGCAGCGACTCTTGGTGATATGCTTAGTGTTATTGCTCAAAATGGTGGTTCTAAAGCTGCTACTAGAACATTAGATGATATCTTACAACAAAAAATTGCAACAGTAGCGCAACAGATAAAATCAGCAGAGTTTGATGGTAGAAAGTTGTTAACTGGTGATCTTGGATCTGACCCGACGGTAAGAACTAAATTTAACACTAAAATTGTTGATGTAAGAAGTGGGATTCCAGCTGCTGGTAATTTTGCTGGTCCTGCTGTTGCCGGTGTTTCATCAGTTAATATTACAAATAATGCGAACATTGCAACAGGTGCTGGTGGTGATTCGATAACAGTTGGAACTATTACTTTCAAGTTTGTTGAAGCTAGCCCTGACTATACTAAAAATCAGATTTTAAAGGGAGCTAATGAAGCAGAAACTGCTCAAAACATAGCTACCTCGATAAGAAATAATCAAGATGAAAGCATAAGAGGTTATTTTGTAGACGTACTTGGTCAGAGTGTTGTGATCGGTCAGCGCAGTGCTGGTTCTACTGCAAGTGTTGGACTAGTGGTTACTTCTGCTGGAGTTGCTATGGCTCAAGCTCTGCCATCTACTCAGACTATAACTCTAGCCAATGCTGCTGCTGCTGCGGATACTGATTTTGTAACTATTGCTGGTGTGCAATTTACTTTCAGACTTACTGGCGGTGCCGCTAATACTTATGGTCCTCAAGATGTCGATCAAGGGGCTGATGAGAATGAGAGTGCAACAAATTTAGTTGCAAAAATAGTAGCTCATCCTGTTACTGCAGATTTAATAGCTAGAGGTCTCTTAGATGTAACTGAAAATGGTGGTGGTGTTGTTACTATACAAAGTGCTGGTGGTAATCCTATGATCGGTCTTGCGAGTAATTTTGCAACTCCACTTGATGGTGTTACTGCACAAGTTCCTGGATCTACGGCATTTACTGCCAGTACTGGCGCTATAGATGTTAGTGGTATTAGTAAGGTTGAAGGTTTTATTAATAGTGTAACGCCGACTTTCACAGTGACAGATTACGCGCTTACAAATGCTCCTGCTGTTGCTTTATATACCCAATTAACGGGTGGTGGTCCTGTTGGTGCTCCTGCTGGTAATG
>CAMCTQ010000036.1 GCA_945878545.1 Rickettsia typhi | reverse complement strand
TCTTTAAATTCTGAGTTAGTAGTACTACCTGATGGTGTACATAAAGTTGAAGCTGGACTGAAAAATAATGTCTATATAATGGTATCTCCTGTGGTAAAAAATAATGAATTTTTCCATATTATAGAAAAAAAAGTTTCAGAATTGCTTGACTCATGCAGCTTTGTCAAAGCTAATAGTAAAGGTATTTCTGGTATTAAAACTTATGGTGATTTTGTTAAACTAAAAATTGCTGATCACGATCTATCATTAGTTTCTTATACAAAATACATAGATAATGCTACAGGGGATGTGTTTTTTTGTTTTGATAAAATTCAGACTCATAAAGAGAATAGTAGAGCCCAACTCATTTCTTCTAAAGACATAATGACTATTCGAGTAGATGGGTTTAAACAATTATGGCAAGATATTACTCTACTTGAACACGATTCTGTTCTTTATCCTGAGGAAGCACCTTATATTGCTGGGGCCCTTGAAGCAAAAGGAGAAGAAGATTTGGATTTGGTTGAGGCTCTAGGCGTTAATCACGAGACGCTTGACTATTGCTGAATTTATCCAACGTGATGTAAAACTGAGAATATCCACGCTAAGAAAAAACTAGATTAAATTTTAAAAAAAGCAGATATATTGAGAGTAAATTTAATGCTAGATTATATCTGTTATAACAGGAAGGGAACGATACCGTCATAGACGATTTTATCTCGGTCTGATAAAGAATGAGGTTAATGATGATTATAAACTAGGATAATAATTTATAAGCTCTTTTATAGGGTGCAATTGTATTAACTCTAATCCATTTGCTTAAAGGCCACTGTTTACCTGATTTTAGATTGCACCATTTCCATACCCCTAATTTATCAAGGTTACCTGAAACAGATTCTTGCTCTACTATTTGAACAATTTCTATTACAATTTTATCAAATGCACCTAAAATTTCATCATAAGAAAAGCAAGAATACTTTTTATAAAATAGTAAGGCCAGGTTTTGATAATCCCATTTATCAAAACCACATCCTGGCATAATAATTTCAATTCCTTGTATTCCGCTTCTATACCAATAAATTAACAATTCTCCCCAACCAATTTGATATGCTATAATATCTGCAGCACTAACTTCAATACCAGACATGGTGTATGATTTCTTAAAAAATTTTTCTTTGGAAATTTTTGAAATGGCACCCAGTAATTTTTGATAATGACTCATAATATCGTCAATCAAACAAGTTTTCATATTACTTCCTGTATTTTACTCTAGCTCCATTTACAGATGCGACAGAACCTTTATTGGAAAGCGGAGGTTTTGAAAGCGTTGAAAAGTTAGAAGAAGAATTATTCAAATATATGATTTATTATAATGAAATAAGACCTCATCAATCTTTAAATGGTAAAACTCCTCTTTCTACTATACAAAATTTGTCATCGAATTAGTTGACCTTTACAGGGAATGACACCGCTAAAAATCCTCATTCTCCAAAATTCTTGTTATTTCTTTTTCAAAAGATGCTAGTTTTTGAATATCACCGCCACCGGCTTGAGCCAGATCAGCTTGTCCACCACCACTACTGCCGATGAAATTTGATAGTTTTTTAACGATGTTACCAGCATTATATTGCTGGGTTATATTTTTGGAGACCCCAATTAGCAGAGATAATTTGTCGTCTAATTTGCTGGTATAAACCAGGACTAAGTTATTATGATTTTTGATCGTATTTTGAACTGATATGCGAAGTAATTTAGCATCGATAGTATCAATCTGTTTGTATACTAGTTTGATATTATTGATATTCTTAGCTACTTTATTAATTTCCTCCTCAGTTAACGATAATTTCTCTAGCTGATTTTTTTCTAAGTCTTTTTCTAGTAATTTCTTACTATTAATTAGAGAATCTATCTTTTGCACAGCATCGTGCTTGTTAGTTTTTAGAGTATTTATAATATTTGCTAGTAATCCTTCATTTTCACGAATGAATGAAATAGCATAAGCTCCGCAAACAGCTTCAATTCTTCTGACACCAGCTGCAATAGCACTTTCGCTTACTATTTTAAATATTCCAATATCACCAGTTCTAGATACATGAGTACCACCACAAAGTTCAAAGGAATAAGGATTATCTTTATCATCTTCATTTCCCATTGATACTACTCTGACTTCATTCTCATATTTTTCTCCGAATAATGCCATAGCTCCTGATTCAATAGCAGAATCGGTAGACATTAGCTTGGTATGGACGATTGAATTATCAACGATAATTTTATTGACTTTATCCTCTATTAGATTAATTTCAGCTGGAGTCAGGCTGCTAGGATGACTAATATCAAATCTTAATCTGTCACGAGCAACTAGAGATCCTTTTTGAGTTATATGATTACCAAGAACGTTCCTAAGAACAGCGTGAAGTATGTGAGTAGCAGAGTGATGCATTCTAAGATACTTACGGTAATGACTATCGATCGTAAGCTTTATCTCGTCATTCTCGGTGATTAATCCTTCCTCAAGTTCGCACACATGACCATATATTTTGTCCAGATATTTTAAAGTATCCAAGACTTTAATCTTACAATGCTGGGAAGTGATAAAGCCGATATCTCCCATTTGCCCACCAGATTCACCATAAAAAGGTGTTTGATTGGTAATCAAAGTAAATTTTTTGTCCTTTTCAGATACCTGTCTAGTACGCACACCATTTATAATTATCGCAAGAACCTTCGCTTCGGAAGCTTCAAGAGAGTAGCCTAAAAATTCAGTTGAACCAAATTCAGATAAAATATCAAACCACATGCTATCGGTTTTTGATTCTCCAGATCCAACCCATGCACTCCGTGCTCGCTGTTTCTGCTGATCCATCATATGATCGAAACCAGCATTATCTACAGTGATATCTTTCTTTTTTAATATATCTTGTGTTAAATCTAGAGGAAACCCGTATGTATCATAGAGTTTGAATGCTATTTCCCCAGATAATTCGGATTTTGGAGATAAAGATGTTGTCTCATCTTCTAAGAGCTTAAGACCTCTGTCTAAAGTAACTTTAAACCTTTCTTCTTCTTGTTTCAAAATACTACTAACAAAATCTTCTGCTCTTTTTATTTCAGGAAATGTATGGCCAAATAAATCTACCAATTTTGGTAATAATTTATACATTAATGGTTCAGATGCTCCTAATTGATGAGCATGACGCATAGCTCTCCGCATGATTCTTCTTAGTACATATCCTCTGCCTTCGTTAGATGGCATCACACCGTCGGCGATTAAGAATGCGGATGAACGTAAATGATCGGCTATTACTCTATAAGAAAAAAGTTCTTCCCCTTTAGCTTTGACCTTTAGAATTGACTCGGTATAACCTATTATTTCTTGAAATAAGTCAATGTCATAATTATCGTGCACGCCTTGTATTACTGCTGCTATTCGTTCCAAACCCATACCAGTATCAACTGATTTTTTTGGTAATTCAATTCTAGTGTCTTTATTTATCTGTTCAAACTGCATAAATACCAGATTCCAGATTTCGATATATCTATCACCATCAGCATCTTTTGTACCAGGTAACCCACCAAATATTTTATCACCATGGTCATAGAAAATTTCAGAACAAGGTCCGCATGGGCCAGTATCTCCCATTGACCAGAAATTATCATTTGTTGCGATTCTAATTATTCTATCATCATTCAAGTTAGCAATTTTTTTCCAATAATTGACAGCTTCTTCGTCATCATGAAAGACGGTGATATATAATTTTTCTTTCGACAAGGCAAAATCTTTGGTAAGTAAGTTCCAGGCATAATAGATAGCCTCTTCTTTGAAATAATCACCAAAAGAAAAATTACCTAGCATCTCAAAAAATGTATGATGCCTGGCTGTATAACCTACATTATCAAGATCGTTATGCTTGCCCCCGGCTCTTACAGATTTTTGGCTTGAAGTAGCTCTATTATAATCTCTTTTGTCAAGACCGGTGAATACATCCTTAAACTGTACCATGCCAGAATTAGTAAACATTAGCGTAGGGTCATTTTGAGGTACCAATGAACTTGCAGCTACATGAGTATGACCATTTTTAACAAAGTAATCTATGAAAGTGCTTCTTATTTTGGTGGTTGTAAGTCTAGTCATTACGAGCTCTATGAATATTTGAAATTTAACATAATTTTGGAGTACTACATTAAATAATTTATGGCTAAATTACAATATTATTTTAAAAAGCTTTTTATAGTATTTTTTTGCTTTTGATATCAAGTAGATATTTGTCATACTCTAAAGGTAAGATAACAGTGTAAGCTAGAACCATATAAATTTCGTTTAAGAATCTAAGATGGAAAAAATTAATTCGAAATTAGAAATAGTTACCAACTTTATCAATAGTATCTTACGCAAAAAAAAGCTAGTAATTTTTATCGGTGGTAGTGGTATTAAAATTATTGCATACCATAAGAGTAAAGGTGTAGATAGTGTTTTTGCTGATTATAACGATAAAGAGTATTTTACAGTATGTTGTGCTTTTTTAAAGGGTTATAAAAAGTACCAAGTATTGATTTTACTTGATTCTCCAGAATGCCAAATAAAGCATGAATTTATGCCAATGCTTCAGTCTATACTGAAATCTAATCCTGTAGAAAAATTCATTCAAGATAATTATAAACCAGAAGATATAATTGCTTATAATGTCTACAATGTTGATAATGATCATAGAAATGGCGAGCTGTGGGAGACGATAATTGCTTCGTCAACCTATTCTGATTCAACAAATCAATTACTAGAATTTGTTATATATAATTCTTTTAGATTTAATGGGATATATTTTTTATCCTTGGAATTTGAGTCCATAGTTAATGCAATTTTAAGAATACAAAATAGAACAGACTGTCAAAATGATCTGCAAATTTTTGTTAATATTACTGAAGCGAGTAATATTAGGGTTGCAACTAAGTATAAGAAAAATATTTTGGACGAGCTGACTATTGATTTTCCATCGGACAAATCTGATCTCTATATAGCAGGAACAATCGAGCAGGCAATTAGTGATCAAGTTCTAAAGTATAAAGCATATACAAAAAGCTTAGATCTAAAAATTTGTTTAATATTTTTGTGCGATAAAACCTTATGTGATATTTTGGAAAAAATGCCATCATTACAAGTAAATAAAATTATAAAGTATAACACTGATTCTACGCTAGCCGAAAATAGAAATCAGCATTTCCAGGACAATAGTTTGCTAGCATTATTTATGGAGAATAAAAAGTACCTAGCTTTAAATAAATTATTGAGGTCTATTACTAATCTAACAGCTATCAATTCATTTGCGTTTAAGCCTCTATTTTTAATATTAGTGGGAATAATTATTTTTCTTTCTTCTTTGAAATATCAGTCAATTCTAATTCAGAAAGAAACAATTGCGTTTAATAGTAAATACTATTTATCTTCTGAAAAGTATAGAAGTATGAAAAAAAGACACCCAGAGATAGAAAATATTACTAATCTGACTGAATTGTATAATTTACAAAAGATACTTAGTATTAAATCGCTAACTCCAGCCGTTGTTCTAAAAAAGCTTTTTTCTATAAATAATCCTAATATTGAAGTTGTTAATATTAATTGGTATGCAGAAGGTACAAATCTTACAGATAGAAAAATATTATTAACGTTTGATGTGACATATGTAAGTAATAAAAAAGAAAGAAAAATAGCAGAAAAAACTCTGCGTGAGTATACAGATGAAGTAAGGCTAATTTTTCAAGATTACAAAGTTACTTATGTTGCAGATGATAATGTTGTTGAGTTGCCAAATTCATTGACCATATGGGCTAAAATAACGATTAGCAATAAAACGGCGGGGAGAGATGTTAGATAAATTGGTAATACACCTAAAAAACATCATATTCTTTAAATTAATAGTATATCTTATATGCATTATTCTGCTTGCTGTACTGATTCCAAGGCTTCAGGGGCAATTAGCAAAATCTGTAGCTAGAAAAGAAAAAGCGGAGATCCTTTTTAATCAATCTGCTACTCAGCTTAACTCAATTATTGAGTTTGAAGAAAAGATTTATGAGACTAATTTAAAATATAAGGACTTGTTTTTCAACTCTAGTAAAAAAAGCTGCGATACTAGAACAGAGTTATTCAAAAATTTAGCTCTACTTTCAGAGAAGTACAATTTATACGAGCCAATCAAAGCAAAAGTTGTCAGAGTGTTTGAAATGGCCTCCATTCAAAATAAAAATAGTGATGTTAAGCTTCATCAGCATGAAGTAACAATAAATTTTGCAGTTAATTCCAATGCAGAAGTTTTGAATTTAAGTAATGATATTTATGCTATGTTGCCGGAGGGGTCTATGCTAATAAGCATGCAAATAAAGAAACTTCAAGTGATTACTCCTGCAATTATTGAAAAACTTTCAACAAAAAGATCCCCAAGTTTTATTGACGTGTCCATTAAGGTTCTTTTAAGAGAAATTGTGTATGAAAAATAATATAAATATTCTAAAAGGCATCGATAACTCTGTTTTTTTAAACAAAATAAATAGTTATTTAGGTAATAATTTAAATAACTATTTAATTACCTCGCTTTCTAACATGCTTGCTATTGATTATGTTAATAGATTAAAACAAGAGCCTAAAATAGATGAATATGCTATGAAATGTGTTGATAGGCTTAAAAGCCATCTAAAACACATGATAGTTACGGAGGAAGATTTTTCTGGGGTTATGTCTTTATTTGCAATTGCTATAACCGAGGAAAAAAGAATAGATGACGAGTTGAATAATGAGCAGGAAAAAAATCAAGATGTTCTAATTGACGGTCTAGTGTCTGCTCAGTTTAGTGATTTGTCCCCTGCTGAGCTAGTAAATATAAAAGAAGTTTTAAAGGCTTTGCTGAATGGCAGAGATAGCAAGGAAATTATAAACTTTATCAACTCAGATCCTAAATTATTTTATTCGGTAGTATTTAGTGCTTATAAAGAAAAGACTAAACAAAAAGAAATTATGGAAGTTGTTACAATTAATCTAAATAAAATGATTGCGGATACCAAATCTATTAATAAAAAGAAGAATAATATTAAATCGTTAGCAGGGAAAGTAGCAATGGCTGTGGGGTTGGTTGCTGTTGCTTCAGCTGGAGCTTTTGTAGGAGGTTTAATTCTTCCAGCTCTTATAATTCCAGCTGTTGCTATTTCTATAAAACTTGGGCCAGCTGTTGGAGAAAAAATAGGGGAAACTATAGCGCAAAATAATACTGTTATTAAGAATAAACAATCAAGCATAAAAGATTTTGCCATGTCAATTATGTCTCCAGAATTAGACCAAAATATATCCCAAGCTAAGTATATGCAGCAAAAAAAACAGGTAGAGCTTCAGCCGGGAATAGAAATAAAACCTCAAATGGCAAAGATCTTGGATCAAGATCGTGTGAAAGAGCTTGCTAAGAAAAATTCTAGACAGAGATGACAGAGATTAAATCTTATGTTATATCTGGGCTTAATTTAGTGAAATTATAAAATAATGATTTTTTCAATAGAAGAAGTGCCAGATCATATATTATCGTCAATGAAGTCTAAAAATATTTGGATTTCTGAATGTCCTGTGCCAATTACAAAGCTAAGGTTTCTTAATGTCCTGCATTATGACTTTGATAATAAGTTGCTTCCTGGGCAGATTATTGTCCACGAGAAACTCTCTACAAATGTAATTTCAATTTTTGAAGAATTATTAAAGATTAAGTTTCCTATAAAAAAAATTTCTCTTATAGATAATTACGATGGCAATGATGAATTATCGATGTCGGATAATAATACTTCTTGTTTTAATTATCGCAGCATTGCTAATTCTGAAATAATTTCAATGCATTCTTATGGTTTAGCTATTGATATAAATCCAGTACAAAATCCTTATATTATTGATCCTAATCTAGAAAATGAACTAAAAATTTGGCCTGATAAAGGAAAATTATATCTAAACAGAACAAATCAAAGAGATGGGATGGTAGAGCCAATAGTTTCTTTGGTTGCCAAATATGGCTTGACTGTTTGGGGAGGTAGTTGGAATGCCCCCCTTGATTATCACCATTTTCAAATAGATCGAACAAACTTGTCAGAATTTTTATGAAATTAATTATACTGTTATGATCAATGTTGCTTTTCAAATTATTGCGAGTACAGATGACGAGGCAAGACTTGTTAATGATAAGATTGTTGAATTTAATAAGACTCAAGTCCCACTTACTCAGAATGTAGAATTTATAGCTTTGAATTTTCATGTTAAAAATGAACAGGGGAGTTTGATCGCTGGGATCAATTCACTAATGTATTACTGGCACGTGTTGCACATTGATAGTTTATTTGTTAGTGAAAAATACCGTGGTAAAAACATTGGTAGAACTCTGCTTAATAAAGTTGAAAGTGAAGCTAAGCAAATGGGAGCAAAATTAGCTCATTTGGATACATTTGACTGGCAAGCTAAAGATTTTTATTTAAAATTTGGTTATGAAATTTTTGGCATACTTGAAGATTGCCCCGAAGGTCATGAACGTTATTATTTAAAGAAGCATTTATAGAGGTATGAAAAAATTATTTCGCATGGGGCAAAATGCATTAGAAATTGTACATAAGGTTATTAAGAATTCTTCTTGACATTGTTTAGAAAGGTGTGAAAATAATCTTTCAATATATTAATTTTTAATGAAATAAAGGAGATAAATCAAATGAAAAAAAAGGAAGCATTAACGATATTACAACAAGGTGGACAACAAACAAGTTACCTAATGTGGTTAGGAACAAAAAAAGGTGTTCTACCTCATAATATAGAATCAGTGGCTATGGATCTGGATTTAATACAAGAGTTTGTTACATTGATGCAATACGTCACTCATCAATTAGCAAAGGTAGGTAATGTTATTACTATGGATCAAGCGGCACAAGTTGTAGCTTCTCCAGGGGCTGATTTTAATTGTATGATTAATCCAGAACTCGCTCTTTATGGTAACTTGCTTCACTATGTAGCGGTTAATGGTGCTGATTTAAATGGAAAAGTTCTAGAGAGCATAGTAAGGAGCTATTCATTAGCTGGAAGAGATTTAAATGAAATCGATGGGAAAGGTCAAACGCCTTTAATGCTTGCTTTAGAAAATAAAAACATGAATTTATTTTTGACATTAACCGACCATGGAGTTAATCCTGAGGTTCTAGATCCTAGTGGATTTACGGCTTTGCATAGGATAGTAGAATATATACGCATTGGAGAAATGGATGTGAGTATTATTAATATTTGGGTTGATAAGGGTTACAAAACAAATATGAAGGACAAAAACGGCGATACTGTGATCAATCATTTAAAATCTCATCAGGAGGAGCCTATAGCAGCTGCAATGCTTGAGTTATTACCTCCTGATGATGAGCCTCAGAATGAGGTTACACCTTTACAAGACGTAGTACAAGAAATGCGTGAAATGCTTGAGTTATTGCTTCATTGTGAGTCTAAGGGTGAAGTTGTATCTTTGCAAGATGCGGTACAAGAAGGTGATAATAAGCTAGTACTTAGGATTATTTCTACTGGTGTTGGTTCTACAAGGCCTGACGAGAAGGGCAATTCAGTTCTTCATTATGCTGCAGATTCTGGTAGAGTTGATCTTGTTGAAAAATTAGCAAAACTTGGATTTGTTGATTTTAATATGAAGGCTGAGAATGGAGCATTACCAATCACACAAGCTTTAGTAACTGCTAACCTAGAATTAGCGAAAGCTTTTATTGCTGGTGGTGCAAATATAAATTATCAGGCTGACAATGGAGATACATTGCTGCATGCTCTGTGTGGAGCTGGAATGGTTGATTCAATAAAAGTGACTATTGCTTGTGGTGGTAGAGCAGATATAGTATCTGCTCAAGGAAGAACAGCGTTGCATGAGTTATTATATAATGCAGAGGGAGTAGATTTTGAAGAGCTTTCGAATATGATTAAGCTGCTTTGTGAGAATGGAGCAAGTAACTTTCTTGACTACAAAGATGCCCAAGGAAATGATATAAT
>CAMCTQ010000035.1 GCA_945878545.1 Rickettsia typhi | reverse complement strand
AATTAACGCTAAGTAAATTTTAAAAGTATTAAACATTATTAAATATGTATAAAAATATAGTTGTTCCAGTAGATTTATCAGATAAACAATCAATGAGAGCTATTTTTCCTCCTGCTCTGAATTTTGTCAACGCTTTTGGCGCGGATTTACACCTTGTGCACATCATTCCTGACTTTGGTACAAAGTTAGTCGAAGATTATTTACCTAAAAACTGGATGAGTGATCAAAAGGAAAAATATAATAATCAGTTACAAGATCTAGTAACAAAGTATGTACCTGAGGAAATTCAAGTAAAATGTTATGTTGGTCGTGGTGCTATATACGATGAAGTAATAAATTATTCGAATAAAGTAAATGCTGATTTAATTATTCTATCTGCTGTCCGGCCACAATTGCGTGATTATATGCTTGGCCCGAATGCTTCGAAAATTGTTAGACATTCGTCTGTTTCTGTCTTGGTAGTGCGCGAAGAATAGAATATATTTTAAATCTTTTATATTTTTTGTGCCGGATATTAGCTTTATAGTTTCTTAGCTTGGTACAGCCAATTTAGCAACTCTCGTCTGTGCTCGTGTATTTATTATACGCTTCCCGCAGCCTCTTCTAAAATTAACCATCCTGTTTTCAAGCTAAATATACTATAAGTTGAATATCAACGTCATTTTTTAAAGTCTAGAAGTTTTTTTTAATCCAAATTTTTCCTTAGGGTGTTTGTCATTCACCCACCATGGCGCTTTCTAGATCTCTAATTCAACCTAAAGCAGCACTCAGCGTGGGGGGGTACTCCCAGAAAATTTATTACTTGACAGGGGCGTGAATTACGGTTAGAATTACACTTCATAAGCAACGAGAAGTTGTGTGAATTTAACTAGTTCAGCAGAAGAATTTGTATGGTCTAGTGTATGTAAAAGGTAAGAGTGCTACGATGCAAGATAAAAAGGAATTAATTGGGAAACCGGTATATATTGCTAATGGTTCTATAAATAAAGATGCAGAGCTTATAGGAGTTGTCGCAACATCCAAGCAATTTGCTGATAAAGTAATAGGGGGGTTGGTTTCTCAAGAATATACAAAATCGGCAAAAATTGTAGTTGAGGAAGCAAGGAAATATTTATCAAAAAAGCCCTTGGATAACTTAATGGATTTAGACAACAAGCTACAGGAATTTGAAATACTACTTGCTGATTTATTTGAAAGGCTTTGTTTAAGAGATTATGAAGAGCAGATTTCTAAATTGCAAGAGCTTAGAGTTTTTAGTAAAGGTCTTGAGGCGCAGGGTATTAGGAGTTTTCTAGAGCAGGTGCTTGTCTCTATAGGCAATTACGTTACGGAAGCTGGGCTTTCTAATAGCAATGAGGCTCTAGAAAAATTACAAGTTAGTTTGGAATCATCTTTTAAAGAGATGTTGAATAATTAGATTGTTACTGTTATTGCCAAGCCTGATTCGGTTTTCTATAGAATGATAATCTCAAATTTAAAATTTAAACTCAAAACTTATTGCTCCGCCATTTGGAAAGGCATGGAAGCTAGTTGATCGATATTCGTTACTCCAATCCAGCTTACTATTTACGAAGGTGACGATTTCAGCCAAAGCTGCTCCTGCTACAACTTGCAATCCTGTATGTTCTTTTGCCTTGACACGGCTATATCCTGTAACCGCAGCAGTTATATATAGCGGGATCGCAAGAATCTTGTGTTCATCTGAAAAGGTTCTCACATATGCGGCAGCTGCGAAAGCAGAGGCAGTATGACCGGAAGGTAAACCTTCGTATCTGTCTTTTTTATTTTCAATATGTGGTCTTTTACTAATTTGCCATTTTTCACTTTTTGCAATTAATTTTGTACCATGCATAATTACAAAAGTTTGGCTGTAAATTATTGCAAAATGTCCAAAGCCTTTTTCTTGGGAGGCGAGTCCAGCAGCAAAGAGAGGGTTAATTATTTGCATGTAATCACCAAAAGTTCTAAGGGAACTACGTCTATTCTGCGCGGCAAAAGAATCATGAGTATAAAGTGTAAATGCAAATATTGACAAAAATATAAGTAATAAATTCTTTGTAAAAACAGTAGTGTTTTTCATGGCGAGGACCAAATTCTAAAATGGTGTTCACATATAACATAAATAAGTTAACTTGGCAAGGTAACTGGAATAATAAAAGTTATTGGCAATACCTTTCTAATTCAAAAAAGATTGATGACTGGTTGTAAAAATCTGATATAAAGTTACAGAGGAAATTCAAAAGGAACATATGTCAAACGATTTAAAACAAGTTCAAGATCAATATCTGGACTATCCATATCCACTGCGGAATCCGGAGGATGATAAAACACGTTTAGTCAAGACTTGTGGTGATTGTTTGGGTGAGTTAAACCATTGGCTCTACGGTGGTAAGGAGAATTTTAAAGATGGGTTTAGGGTTTTAGTTGCTGGTGGTGGTACTGGCGACGGTGCTATATTCTTAGCTGATCAATTAAAAAGTACAAATGCACAAATTGTATATTTGGACTTTAGTAAAAACAGTATGGCAATTGCGCAAAAAAGAGCTGAGTATCGTGGTCTTTCTAACATTACTTGGATAAATGACAGTATTTTAAATATTCCAAATTTAAAACTCGGGAAATTTGATTATATTAACTGTGTTGGCGTACTTCATCATCTTGAATCTCCTGATCTTGGTTTAAAAATTCTAAAAGATTCTCTGACCGAAAAGGGCGGTATGTGTCTTATGGTCTATGCTAAATATGGAAGAACTGGTGTTTATCAGATTCAAGAGTTGATGCGTATGGTCAACAAAAATACTGCTTCTCTCCAGGAAGAAGTAAAGAATGGTTGGTCTATAATGAAGGGACTGCCTGCGTCAAATTGGTATGTACGTGGTAAAGCATTGATATCTGATATTCATACTATGGGTGATATAGGGCTGTATGACCTATTCTTACATAAACAAGATAGATGCTATTCAATTCCTGAACTTTATGACTTTGTGAACAAAGCTGATCTTAATTTCGTCGATTTTGTTGATTCTAGAAGTAGAATGCTACTCCGGTTAGAGAATTTTATTACCGATCAAGAGCTTCTGACTGAACTTAAAAACAGGAGTGTTATTGAACAGCAAGCAATATGCGAAATTATTACTGGGCAGATAATTAAATATGGTTTTTTTGTTTCTAACCAAAAATCTTCAATTGCTTCTTTTGACAACCTCGATAATGTGCCATATATTCATACTATAAATGGTTTAGCAAAACAGATTTATGAACATTTAGAAGTTAATCCTCATCTTCTTGGTAGCATGGTTAATTTTAATTGGAAATCTGAATTAGATGGAGATGTAAAAATTAGTTTACCAGTAACAAGTTTTACGAAATACCTGTTTAAATATATGATTGGTGAAAATATGAGTTTCAGAGAAATTTTTGATGCTACAATAGCTGAAGTAGGTGAAAAAGTTGATGATAAATTGCTAATTCAGAGTGTAAAAAATACATTAACTATTTTACAGGATGCTGGGGCTTTACTACTTAGAAATAAGAATGTTCCCATTTGGTAGCTTATTCTAAGCTATATATCCCTTATCCAGGTTTTTCTTTGTCATTTCTGCAAAGTGGTGATCCAGGAATATAGGACATTCAGTTTGAACCAGGTGGGTTGTTGCTCGTTGCTCTCTTGAAGAGTTTCTACGACTTTCTCCTAAATTTCTTATATTTAAATGCATTCAAGAATGCTAGCGCAGAAACTAACTAATAGTTATCTTCGCTACTACCTGGCATTACTATTTGATAATTATAAATGCTAACATTTTTCTTCGCAGCTATTTCGTAAATAGAGTTTAGTTCTGGATAATATTCAGGAGATTCTACCTTGTGCCCTTTTAGCATTAGATGTGTCTGCAAGTTGCCAAGTGTTCTATGCTCAACTCGAATATTAACATGTGAGGCAAGGTGATGGATTGCTGGGGGGTATACGGTAATAAAATGAAACTCACCTTTGTTATTTGTTGTAGCAACCCCATTGCCGGTAAAAGTGAGAGTTTTACTGATATCTATGAGTTTTTCGTTTATATCATTTTTGAGAGGTTTATAAGGATACTTACCTTCGCAATTGATCTGCCAAATATACACTTTAGCGTCGCCAACGGGAACGCAATTTTGATCAACCACTACTCCGCTGATGATAATTTTCTCTCCGCAATACAAAGATTCTTGACCGCTTTCGCGTAATAAATTATTGGTTGTTTCGAAATCTTCTGGCTCATAATTATTATCTGCTTGTTTGGTAATTTTACAAAAATTCAGTTTATTTAAACGAATGATGTCAGAATCGTCAGCTGATTTTGCCGCAAAACTATTACTAAAAGAAAATATGCTAAATATAAAAGTGAAAAATATGGTAAATTTCATAGGAATCAGTGTGTAAAATTATTAGATAGTTTTTATAACTTTAACTATAATAAATTCTCATTTATATAGATAGTTTAATATTAAATCAAAACTATTAGTTTCTTGGAAGTGAGTAAAAAAACTCCACACTATTTTTTGTTAAACTTGCTTCGAAGCTTCGCTCCTAAAGCCATAGTTATTGAGAATAACTGGTACCTAAATAAACACACTTGTATATGATTATAAGCTCCAATCCTTTCGATTCGATAATTACCACATCATGAAAATATTTTTTTACTTTTAAAAATCACTGACATTTGTAATTTCTGCTCTATTAATCTACTATTGGGGCAATCACACCAAAATAGTAAGTATAATTATGCAAAAATTGTTAACTTTAATAATTTCTATTTCAATCATTTATATGATATTCAAATATAATATAAATGATATCAAAGTACCTCCTGTTGAAATAAATAATAAAGATAAAGTTTCTGCTGATGCCTCTCCAGGAAGTCAAGCTGCACCTGATATGACGGGGAATTTTGTTGAAAAAACAATTTCTAATGTTCTAGTTAATGTTCTAAAAACCGATGAAGGAAGGATGTTTTTTGAAAATATCTTACAGCCTACAAATAAACCAATGTCTGGTTCAGGTCAAGGTTTCAAAATTAATAATGATAATTTAATTGAAGCGATGTTTGATATAAAAACTTTTGGGGAAGGGGATGTCGGTCCTGCTACATGTGGACACGTAGTAACAGTGATATATAAAATTCTGGCTCCAAATAATATGCTTATCAGCGAAAATACTGTTACTTATGCTCTTGGTAGTGACCAGATAGCTCCAGGGGTAGATGCTGTAATTGTTGGTATGAAGGTTGGGCAGACAAGACATGCGGTAGTTTCAAGTAAATATACGGACAAAGTAAGATCGCAAGGTGATAAAATAGATAGTTTTAAACTTAACGTAGTTCTCAAAGAAATAATGCCGCAGAACTTTGTTAGTGAGGATGTTAAGGTTTTTGACGATGAAATAGCTTATAAATTGCCATTGTTATGCGGTGGTAATGCTGTTTATCATGCTAAGGTCACCCAGCTTAGTAATGGTAAAGTAATTTATGATTCAAAATCTTCTGGTACTAAGATAAACATGCGTATTGGTAATTTAAGTTATCCACTTATTTTTTCATATGCTCTACACAATAAAATTCCAATTGGTAGTAGAACTGTTATTGCCAAAGGCAGACTATTTAAATCATTTCTTACTGAATTTAGCGCTATTTTTCCAAAAACCAAATTACCTGAAGATGAATTTTTTATGCTAGAATTATATGACTTTGAAAATAATTTGACTAACGTTACTAATAATTTATTACTTCAGAAGTCTGATAGCAAGCAGTCCGATGAACGTCCAAAATAATTCACCATTCTTTTGTATATTAGTTCGGTGAGTTCACAGTTGAAGTGCAACAGTTGATTAGATATTACTTCAAATCTTTTTTCGGTTGCTCATTATTCTTGGGCAACATTTTGAACAAAGCTTCAGCTTCATTATCTTCTAACCATTTACCTTGTTCAAGAAGCATTTGCTGCTGAAGCCTGACTATATTGGGATCAGGCATATCAGTAAGCTGTCTTGCTCCCCAATAGAAGATGCTATAAAAATCCATTCTAAATCTATAAAAAGCCTTCTCCATTGTTTCAAGTTCATACTTGATTTTATCAAAAACTATAATTTTTTTTGGAGAAATATTGCTGATTTTTACAAAATCCATTAAAGTTTGTGATTTGCTAAAAGGCCCAGTAAAAATTATCCCATGATAAAAAACCGACGACCAGTCTCTTTTCTTACCAATTTCCATAACATCTTTATCATTTATTTTATCAGTGAACGTTATGCCGAGATCTTTAAGCTCAGAAAATCTTTTTTGTTCAATGTTTTGCAATTGAATTGGCATAGTACAAAAACCATAAACTGGTATTTTTCTTTTTTTTAAATCGTTGATAAAATCCTGCCAACCATCTTCAACCAACATAATTTTACGCATTTGATACCAAGCAGCAATTTGATTTAAATAGCTAGAATTTTCCTTAGCTAAAGTAACCAAATTATTAATGAAAAGACGATACGGATTGTCACCATAATAAAACATTTTTGATTTTGGCATTACCAAGACATCATCAAGCTCTACAAATACAACAGTATCTTTATCTATCAATTTATCCAGTTTTTTAATTGTTACAGAATTTATTGAGTAAGTGGTAATCATCTCCCCTCTAGCTGAATTGCTTACTACAAGAGCTAGTAGCACAACAACTAACACTCTGAAACTATTCTTCATAAGGATTCTCCGATTTTAAATCAACACCATTCCCCTTCACTTTATTTAGTTTACTAACAAAATCTTGCCAAAATTTTAAATAATTCTCAGGTGAAATATCTTCAGTTTTTAGAGCTGGTAAATTATATAAAATACCAAAGAATTCATTGTCCGCTCTTAGTATTTTTAACTGTTTTTCTAAGCCTTCAAGATCATTTCTGCTGGACGAAATTCCTACCACCACATCTGGTATCTTCTTTAATTTCATCACAAGAAGCACACTTAAGCTTTGCATTGGTGAATTACTTACCTTGTCACTATTATAACTTAATAAACCTTTATAGAAAGTAGGGTAAGCTCCGGCCACTTGTTTCATTTCTTTGTTAAAAATCAATTGTGTATTAGCAAAAACACCTTTGGCTAGATCTATTTTTTTACTTTTTAGATAATTAAAAGTCCAGATATCAAAAAATTTTATATCGTTGAAACCAGCTGTAATATTAGGAGTAGTAATAATCACCGCTGAATTATTTTTTTGAATATAATCTATTAAATCTGGAAGCCCTTGGTCAGTAAGCTCCTGAGGATATCCAGATAATATCAATCTATCGGCATAAACCGTAGCAGAGCTATTCACTTTGGCAAAAGCTTTTTTTAGCAATGAATTATAATTTCGCTCTTGCTTCTGCATAGCAGGATGTGTAGATCTTAAAATAAAATCAAGAGGCACGATAAATAAAGTTTTCTGTGGATTTCGCTTGTCAAATATATCCTCTACCATACCTTTTATCTCGCTCATATTCTCAGGGGTATAGATTTCGGCATGAGATGAAAGAGAAACAAAAATACAAAAGAGTGCTGCAGCTATTTTTTTCATAAAATATGATAATAACTAAATTTATCGAGCCCTAAGATTACCATAGCTAACTAAAAAATCTAATAGAATTACATCACAGGAATAGAAAGTTAATTACTATAGCGTTTGCTCGATCACTTTTATATAGACTTAACTGGATGTATAATGGTCGAGTCTGGAAGAGCCTCCTTTTTTTTCAGTAGCCCAGATGGCCCTTGTTTCTCTTTCGTAGATATTTCATCGTTATCAATTGCATTTTTTACACTCAAATCTCCCGTCGACAGCTTTGCTTGACTCCTCTCGAGATCTCGTGCTGTAGGGCATCTATAACTGGCCATCTCATTTTTAGTTTCACTAAGCATTGCTTTAATTTGATCAAGCTCCGCTCTTAATTCTGAATTGTCATCAGTGTCTACAACATCAGGTCTAGAACTATTTCTTACCAAAACGGGATATGCTTTGTCCTTTTTTTCCTTACGTCCCTTACCTAAATATTTACTTTCTACTTCCTGCTCAAGAACTCTGCGGTACATCTCCCTATTTGCCTGAGAAATATTCTCATTTTCAAGTAGCGTATCGTAATCTTCCTCTTCTTCTTCATAATCATTATTCGCTACGTTCTGCTTTGCCTTAGCAATATATTTCTTGTTATACAATGGAGCTCTTTTTCCATTCTTAAAACCTTTACGATCAAAAAGTTTATTATTAGCTGATTTTTTGAAATATCCTTCTGGGCCAGTAACACAAGAAGATAAAAGAAACGCTGAAAGGATTAAAATAATTGCTTTACTTAACATGGGCTTTTCCGATTATTATTTAACAATCATAATGATATATACAGAATCAATTAATGTCATATATATAATCTAGTTGCAACTACGTTATTACAGTTCAACTAAAAAATTAGGCAATTATTTTTAAAACTGTGTCAGCTAAATACTTAGTACCGTCTGTTTTACGCTTTAATAGGTTAAATGACGCTTGTTTAATTAAGTCTGGATCTACAATTAAACTATGTAATTTTATTGCCAGAATCTCAGCCGTTACCTCGCTTTGTCTATAAAACCATGATGAATTAGAATCCTGCAAAGCTTTGGCATTATAATATTGATGATCGTCTGCCGCAGAAGGGAGTGGTATAAATATAGCTGGCAGCCCTAGCTGCGTCAATTCCGCTATGGTTGTTGCACCAGATCTTGCAATGAGTAAATGGCACTTTTTATAATGGGTATGTATATCATAAAAAAAATCAGAAATGCTATAATTAATTTTTAAGTCATCATAAATTTTCCCTACACTTTCTTGGTCATCTTTGTGTACTTGCTGAATAATGTTTATAACGGTATCTGGATATTTTGTTACCAAAATTCTTATAGCTTCCGGCACAAGAGTTGAAAAAAACTTTGCTCCTTGACTTCCGCCAATAATTAATAAATTAAACGAATCCTTATCAAAAGAATCTTTTTGCTTAAGATTTTTTATACTACTCCTAACCAAATCACCAGTAACCAAAGTTTTGCTTAAATATTCTTCTGCTAAATTTTTGGTATCTTTATAAGCCAAAGCTATAATTTTAGCTTTTTTTGCAAAAAATTTATTACTTTTCCCAAAAAAAGAATTTTGTTCGTAAACAATAGTTGGGATGAAAAGCAACTGCCCTATGAACATTACAGGAAAACTAGGATACCCACCAAAACCTATGATAATTTTTGGTTTAATCCGTAAAATTAACATAAAAGCTCTAATTAGCGCAATCAAAATTACAAAAGGTAGTTTTAACTTATTGATTATTCCTCGTAAGCTAATATATAAATCGATTATGTGAGATTTTATCTTTATATCACTAGTTAAATATTTTTTACATCTATTATCAGTAGAAATGTGCACTTCTAAATCCTGATTTAAATCCAGTTCTTCAGCTAAAGCTACTGCTGGAAAAAAATGGCCACCAGTACCACCCGCTGTTAATAATATTACTTTTTTCTTTGGCGTAGACATAAAAAACAAATTACTCTTTTAAACACTCATGATTATTCCCAAGGATTGATAATTTCTAATCCTTGCGCTCCTTAAAAATATTTGACATTACCCATAACAAGTTTATGATTACGCCCGGTTGTAAATACAGCAATCAATTCAACCATTGCTGGTACATTGCAATGACAATAGTCATTTAAAAGGCAAATTGATTATTTCAAAATTTTATATCTCCAGCTCTTAGTGTAACATAAATAGTATTGTATTCTGAAATTATGAAAAAAAATATATTTTTTTTATTAACGCTACTTGCTAGCGTAGTTTGTTTTTATCTAATTTTTAAGAATATCTACATGGAAATCAATAAAAAAGAAGCAGCACAGTTGCGTGATCAGTTACATAACTTGAATATACATAACTTGAGTATAATTGACATCAGTGATAATGAGATTTACCTCGAAAAATTATATTATATTATAGCAAGCGGAGAGGGGTTTTCTTCTAAAGTATATAAGGATAGCAAAGGAAAATTAACCATAGGATATGGCTTTAATATGGATAGAGGAGATGAGTCTAGGGCCGAATGGAATCAACTATTTAAAGGCTCTCTATCTTTTGATAGCGCAATAAAAGGAGAGCTAGAAATCAACAAGGAGCAAGCTCGAACACTTAAAAGATATGGGGTGCGAATAAGAGAATTTGAACTTGCCAAAATATATTA
>CAMCTQ010000034.1 GCA_945878545.1 Rickettsia typhi | reverse complement strand
TGAATCTGGTGAGAAAAAATGCATATATCAGACCTCTTGAATAATTAACTAGTCAATATGAACTTAAGTATTATGTTATCATAGTAAAACCTAATATCCTTAGTTAATTTGCCCTATAATCGATAAAATTAATTTTATGTTATGTCTTTTGAGATAGCATTTGACTCCTTTTTAGATCCCAAACTCATGTAGATATTTATCTTTTTCAACCTTAGGTTTGTTAAAAATTGCGCTTATAATTTAGTGCTATAATATGCCTTATAGATTATATATACTAGTATTCTTGTCCAAAGAATTATATATTTGTTACTTAATTTTATAAAAAAATCTATTTTTTGTTTTTAAACTAAAAGAAAGCTTAGTTGGTAGTAAAAATTTGTTATATTGGTTTTAAACTTATTAATAATAATACCATATATTAATAAATTTAGTCTTATGAGCCTTAAAGTGAAATTAATAAAACGACTTAATTTTAGTTCAGAAAAAATAAAATCGAGTAAATATAATTATGTACAGTGTCATCAAATTCCAAGCTCCATTTGAGCGTTTAAAAGAATATAATTCATCTTCAGAAATAATTTTATATAAGGCAATAGTTACTCAGGCTGTTATAGATGCGACCAATATTTCTGATCTCCCCAGAGCTAGAGCAATAGAAAAAGATGCAAAGAAATGGATATTTGGTAATGGCGATTATTTTCAAAAGATATGCTATATTGCTGGAATTGAACCTGATTTTGTAATTAGAATAACAAAAGAAGCGATAAAGTTAAATCACAAAAAACTTGAGTTTGGCAATAACAAATCTAAAACAGCCTTTGCTACTCGCAGTAAAGCCCAGGCAGATCAAAAAATAGCTGTACAAAATTATTGTTTCTCATAAAGAATACTTTTGTTTTAAATCCTATATTGAACTTATATTATATTGCTGCTACATTGGTTTTATAACAAAAGGCGAATTCAAAATAGTAACATGAAAAAAAACTATAATAAAGTTACCAGAAATGATGTTGGTTGGTATTACATGCCGTACTAATAACGATCATATATTTGAAAGTGATATATCAACTAATAAAATTGCAGCCACTGTTCAAAAATATTTTTACAATGAATTGTCAAAAAAAATGCTTCATAGAAAAAAGCCAGGAACAACTTATTGTGTTTATACGGATTATGAAAGTGATTTTACAGGTGATTATACTTTCTTTATTGGAGAAGAAGCGAACTCTGCTGACAACTTGCCGAAAGATTTTGTAACGATTACTATACCAGCTCAGCATTATGCAAAATTCACCAACGAACCAGGGCCAATGCCTGGGGTGTGTGTAGATATGTGGAAAAAAATATGGAAAATGAAATCTGAGGAACTTGGTGGTAAAAGACTGTATTTGGCTGATTTTGAGATCTATGATGAACGTGCTTTGGATCATAATCAAGTAGTTCTTGACGTTTGTGTTGGGGTGAAAATATAAAGATTTTTTTGGTTATGAAACTTTTCATAATTGTAGTTATAACAAATTAGAAGGAGAGGTTAATATGCAAGTTTTAGTTTCCGGGCAACATCTGGCTATTGGTGTATCTTTACAAGAATATGTAAAAGACAAAATCACTAGTTCGATAAAGAAATATTTCGATCATGCGTCAGGGGCAACTGTACATTTTAATAAGCAAAATCATGAATTTTTGTGCGATATTATTGTGCATGATGGAACAGGTAGACATACTATTATAAAAAGTAACGCTGCTGCGGATGATGTTTATTTTGCTTTTGATAGTGCTCTGAATAAAGTTGAAAAACAACTTAGAAAATATAAATCCAAATTAAAAGATCATTCAAGCAGAATGAAAGTATCAGAAATCACTCCTGATACTGTCAAGTATGTAATTTCACCAAATAAAAGTGATAGTGAGAATGAATCAGCAGAAATAGATTTTGATAATCCAGTCATTATAGCTGAAAAGTCAACAAAAATTCTAAAACTCTCAGTAGGGCAAGCTGTAATGAAAATGGATCTTGAAAACCTGCCAGCTCTAATGTTTGAGAATACGAAAACTAATAGAGTTAACGTTGTTTATTATCGCAAAGATGGTAATATTTCTTGGGTTGATTCAAAGTAGCCGATACTTAAAATGGAAAAAATAATCTTTAACAGAGCAGAAGATGAAATAGTAATTATTGCTCCTTCTTCTGGCTGCCAACTGGCAAAAGAGAAGTTACTAACAGGAGTGAGTCTACTCGAGGCGAAGGGTTTTAAATGTAAGTATGATAAAAATATTTTATCTGCTGATTCAAGTTTGGACTATTTCGCTTCTTCAAAAAAACAACGTAGTCACGAGCTCAAAAATGCACTTTTTGATTCTAATGTTAAGATTATCTGGGCTTTTCGCGGGGGGTACGGCGCTTCAGAAATAGTTTTTGATTTTGTTGATCTCTCATTAGACCAGAAAAATCCCAAAATTCTTATTGGGTTTAGTGATATAACAGCTCTATTATTATTATTTGATCAAAAATTCAGAATGCCAGCAATTCATGGACCTGTTATAACTTCGCTTATTGATAAACAAGTTAATATGCTAGACTCTATCATTTCGGTATTATCTGGTCACGATATGGATTTTCTCCTTAAGCCACTAAATGAGCAGCAAGTAGATGAAGCTGTTATTGATGCAAAAATTACTGGCGGGAATCTAGCAGTTATCTGTCATATGATGGGTTCTAAACTTAATATCGACACAAATAATAAAATAGTTTTTCTAGAGGATGTAAATGAAAAAGGTTATCATGTTCACCGTTACTTGTTACAAATGAAAAATGCTGGACTTTTTTCCACTGCAAAGGCTTTAATTCTTGGAGATTTTAGTGATTCTGATGATAAGATCATCCCATCAATAGAGAATTTTTGTGCAGAACATTTATCTATACCAGCTTTTAGAACACAAGGAGTAGGGCACTTAGCTGATAATTATCCAATAACAATAGGAGCAAACGCACGAGTGAGTGATAATACTTTAACTATTAAAAGTCCCTTTGGATTAATTTAGATGCTAATAAAAATTGTTACCAGAAAGAGTAGATTGGCCCTAATTCAAACAGATTTGGTTGTTAATAAATTAAAAGAACATTTTCCTAATATCATTTGCGAGATAATTCCAATAATTACAACAGGTGATAAAATTACTGATAAGAATTTATACGATATTGGTGGTAAGGCCTTGTTTTTAAAGGAATTAGAAGAAAAATTACTTTCAGGTGAAGCAGACCTAGCTGTTCATTCGCTTAAGGACGTTCCAGGTATATTGCCAGAAGAACTTGAAATTGCCGCAGTTTTAGAAAGAGAAGACCCAAGAGATTGTTTGGTTTCATATAAATATAAATCATTACAGGAATTACCAAAAGGAGCTGTAATTGGCTCATCTTCTGTTAGAAGAAAGGTGATTTTACAAAAAACACGACCTGATTTAAAAATTGTTCCACTCAGGGGGAATGTTCCAACAAGGATTGATAAATTATCTGATACAACTGCCCCTGATGCTATAATTCTTGCTTGTGCAGGTCTTAAAAGATTAGGTTTATTCAATGAAGAAACTTGTTTTCCTTTAACTATTAATGAAATGATTCCACCTGCTGGCCAAGGAACAATTGCTATTCAAAAAAGAGTTTCTGACCAAAAAATGTCTGAAATTTGTAATAAAATTAATCACATATCTACCTGGTACTTAAGTCAAGCAGAAAGGGAGTTTCTGGCGTATTTTGATGCAAGTTGTAGAACGCCAATTTCTGCTTATGCTGACTATATCGATACGGTAACCATCAGGGCAAGATATATGTATGGTGATTTTGAAGGTAGTTCTCTAAAATTTTGTACAGAAACTGGTCCTAAGACCGACGGTAAGCGGATAGCAACTAGGGCTGCAAAGATCATTGAATCAAAGTAATTATAAATTCAGCATAGCTATAGAATCATTAGATAAAACAGAAACAGATAAATGCAATTTTATATTATATTTATTATTTTCGATATGTTCTACTAACAAACCCGGGACGTTATAATCGTTACTAGTATCCTTACAGATTCCTACTACGCCATAATCATGCATACTAGCACGTATTATGACAATATTATTTTGCAACCCTTTTGAAGGAACTATTGGAATACCACGCCAAGATATAAACTTTGCACCATGTAAAGCTATTGTCTGCATGGAGATATTATGGGTATTACATTCATGTTCAATTTTGATAATGTCTTTGGGATTAGCCAAAAAAAATGACGGTTTATATACCAAAGAAATTAGTTCATCTAGTCTATCGATGAGTTGTGACTTTTTGTTATCTGCTAATATCATATTCTCAGCAATATTGTTTAATAAGCCGAATTCTTTGTTATTAATAAGCGCCCATTCTGCTTCTTGTTTAAGGCTTTCAATTTTTATTTCTAATAATTGTTGATTTAAGTGTTTGTCATCATGGGCTATAAAAACATCTTCAATTACAACTAAAGGTATTTCTATTTGGTTGTCTACATATAAACTTTTTTTATAGTATATTAAATCATCGTTGTAGATTTCATTAAGCTCTTTTTTTCTTTTATTTAGTATTTCTATTAAATCTTCTGCAATTCCTGAGTTTTCTATTACTTTTTCAAAAGTTTCTTTGTTTAAAACCATTAACCCTCCAGAAGTGGTAGCTATAATGGTAGCTTGCCTTGGCACATCATACAAAAGAGCTATTTCACCAAAATAATCTCCTCCTGTTAATGATCTTACAAGTAAATCTTTGCCATCAACATCTTTAATGATTACATCAAAACAACCATTATTAATAATATAAAATGTTTTAGCTGGATCATTTTGTTTAACTATAATATCCCCAGCATTAACCTCTTTATAGTAAATTCCTGCTAAAAGTTTTTTTATTATTTCGTCTGATAAATCTTTAAATAAAGGTACGTGTTTTAATACATCTGAAAGAAAATAGGAGTCACTGGCCTCAAACATATTAACATTCGGAGAAGTACTCAATTTTTCTGATATTTTGTTAGTTATTAATTTTATTTGAGCAATTTTATAATAGTCTGTTAAAACTTTTTCCCAAGGCAAAAACTCTATTAGCCATCCACGAGAGAAAGAAGGAATTCTTAATAAATTATGATTTATAGACTTCTCTGTCACTTTTTCTAATCTTCAATTAAAACCTTAACTATAATAAAATAACTAAATTAATTATGCTCGTAGTAAGAAAATAATAAAAATTCTTACTGCAATTAATATTATAAGGTTGTGTTTTTTACAACACCTAACAACTGAACAAATCTACTGTCAGTAGTAAATAAATTTATTGTAAAAATATTTTGCTATGTAAAAAATACTTTTTATGCACTCGACAAATTAAGTTTTTATAGTAAGTTGTGCTTGACTTTGTACTCTAGTTTCCATAATTTACGTACACATGTGTTACTACAATGCGCGACAAAAGATATACAACCCTGGGTTTTTATTAAAATTATTTCTATGATTACCAAAATTTGCAGCCTTACCTTTAGTGGTGTAGACATAATAGATGTTGACGTTCAGGTGCAAATAACTCCAGGGGTGCCAAATTTTATTATTGTTGGATTGGCTGATAAAACCATTGCTGAGTCAAAGGAAAGGGTTAGGGCTGCTCTATCATCTATCGGTCTTTCTCTTCCAGCAAAAAGAATCATTGTTAATTTAGCTCCAGCAGATCTTATAAAAGAGGGTAGTCATTTTGACTTAGCAATTGCTTCAGCAATATTATCTGCAATGAATGTACTTCCGAGAGAAGATATTATGGATTATTTAGTTTTTGGTGAATTGTCTCTAGATGGCTCAATTTTACCAGTAAATGGAGCTTTGCCAGCCGCTATTGGAGCAAGTAGTCGAGACAAAGGAATCATCTGTTCAAAATATAATGGATCTGAAGCTGCCTGGTCAGGTAATGAGAAGATAATTGCAGCAGATAATTTGCTTAGTTTGATTAATCATTTTAGCGGATCACAAGTTATAGCTGCCCCAGAGGCGCTGGTTAGTTCTAGCTCAACTAATTATCCAGATTTACGAGACATCAAAGGCCAAAAACTTGCAAAAAGAGCTCTCGAGATTGCTGCGGCTGGTGGGCATAATATGTTAATGTATGGCCCTCCTGGTACTGGAAAATCTATGCTTGCCTCAAGGTTGCCAGGTATTTTACCAAAACTTACTCCCACTGAGATTCTAGAAATTAGTATGATCGCAAGTATTGCTGGCAATATAAACCAAGGGTGCCTGACTGATGAACGACCATTTAGGTCCCCTCATCATAGTTGTTCAACACCAGCTATGGTAGGGGGAGGAGTAGGGAGGAGGGTGAAACCCGGGGAAATATCACTTGCTCATAATGGAGTGTTATTTTTAGATGAATTACCAGAATTTCCAACAGGAGTCATAGAAGCCCTAAGACAGCCAATTGAAACTCGAGAGATTTTAGTTTCAAGATCGGGAATACAAGTAAAGTATCCAGCAAATTTTCAGTTAATTGCGGCCATGAATCCGTGTAAATGTGGTTATTTAGGGGATGCAAGTAAGGAGTGTAATAGGGCACCATCTTGCGCAAGTAGCTACCAAAGTAAAATTTCTGGACCGATAATCGACCGATTTGATTTACATGTTGAAGTCGGAGCAGAAGAATTTTATGATTTTGATTTTGCTTCTTCAAGTGAAGCAGAAAGTTCAAAAATTGTTGCAGCACGGGTATTTGCCGCAAGAGAGATTCAAGAAAAACGCTATGAAGGTTACGGTATTATGGTTAATAATAATCTAGACGGTCAGTTGCTTACCGAGTATGCCGTGCCTGTTGACGAAGGTCGTGATATGTTAAATGAAGCAGCGCAAAAGTTTAAGTTTTCTATGAGAAGCTACAACAGGGTTTTAAGGGTTGCAAGAACTATTGCTGATTTAGCAGGCTCGGCTCATGTAAAGAAAATTCATGTTGCTGAAAGCATTAATTACAGAAAGCTGAGTTTTCTCAGTTCTAAAACGGCCTAATTTATATTGAATTAATTATTGTGATGTCAATTAAAAAAAACTTAAGCTATGCATATCAAATTTTGGCAAAATTAGGTATGGCCGATCATACTTATACTCATCTCTCAGCACGCCCAGAAGGTGCCCAGTATTACTATATCAATCCTTTTGGTCTTAGGTTTGAAGAAGTTACAGAAGATAATTTGTTAAAAGTTAGTTTTGAAGGGGATGTTCTTGAAGGTGAAGAGTTCCAATATAATAAAACTGGTTATGTTATTCATGGAAGTATTTATAAATCAAGACCAGATCTTGAAGCCATATTTCACCTGCATACAGTTGCATCTGTAGCAGTATCTTGCATGGATGATGGTCTAATGCCACTAAGCCAATGGGCGCTACATTTTTATGGTCATGTTAATTATCATGATTATAATTCTCTTGCTTTAGATAATGACTCTCATGGAATGGATCTAGTTCGTGATTTGGCCGATAAAAAAGTTATGTTTCTTCGGCATCACGGAATGGTTGCTTGTGGAAAAACTATACATGAAGCTATGTTTTATTGCTATCATCTTGAACTTGCGTGCAAAACTCAAATAGCAGCTTTATCATCCGGAGCAAAATTATTAATTCCAGAAAAGAAAATTTGTGAGCAAACTAACCATGATCTACTTAGTTTTGAGAAGGATCTAGGTTTTAGAGACTGGCAAGCTTGGGTCAGGTGGGTTGATAGGAAGTAATTTCATAGTAGTTTTAATTATTTAAAAGAACATCATCGTTTTGTTGACATGGAGAGTTTTATACATACGAGAAATAAACAATAATGTTATTCATTTATAGAGAGATTCTCAGAATTAGAGTTATATGTTCTAGAAATTCAACCTCTAGAATAATAAGCACCCTAAAATCCTCTATTCACCACTTAAATCAGTTAATTTTCAATTATTAATTGCAGGTCAAAAAAATGTCATTTAAAATAATCTTAATATATTAAGATTATTAGGATTATTTTAATGGCAAAAAAGCAATTAACAGCAGTAGAGCTTCGTCTTGAAAGGTTAGAAAATGATCAAAGAATACTCCAGCAGGAAAGAGAAAGATTGGAGATTCTAAGGGAAAAGGAAGTGGCGAAGAGGGAAGCAGAGAGAGGAGCAAGATCTGGAGATGTTGTTGAAGAATTAGGAGCAGCTACTAAGTTGCTTGTGGAGCAGGATGGAGCTTTAGAGAAACAAGTTAAAAGTCTTGCAAGTCTTGAAAAGCAAAAGACAGCTAAGTTGGCTGAGAAAGAGCAGTTAGAAAATTCAACGCAAGAACGAGTAAATGCATTACTTCAAGAACAATCTGATGTTAGAAGATCAGGTATTATAGGTTTGGAAAGAGTAGAACAAGAAATCCACAGCCAAGCGTTAGAATCAGTTGTAAGAGAAAAAACAGAGGAATTGAGTGTTCAAAGAGAACAGCTTCAAGCTAAGCAGGCGGAGCATGAGCTGCAAAGTAAAAATATTCAAGCACTAGTAGACATGGACCAACCGCTGGTGAAATTGGGGAAAGCTAGACAAGAGCTAGCAATTTTGGAACAAGCTCAAGAAATTAGAAATAAAAAAAAACCGTTTGATAAATTTCTTAAATATCCTGAAAAGCAACAGGAAGAGTTGCATGCTCTTATCATTAACGAAGATATCGATGAAGACGAGTTAAATGAAAGAATATCTAAAACGAATGAATTTCTTAAAGAACTTGAAAATGTGCAAGAAAAATTAGATGAGAGACACGATGCAGGAGAGAGAGATCAAGAATTAATTACTTCTATTAGATCAAATCAAAGCGCAATTGCAGAAGGCAGGAAAACGCTGGAACAATTAGAATTCGTTAAAACTATCAGAGACGATGAAGATGTGTCCGAGGACCCATCAATGGAAGAATTGTTAGAAGGAGTTCGAGAGGCACAGCAAAGTTTTCAAGGAGAATTAGACGAGTTAAAGTCTCAGGTAGAGCAAGGTGATCAAGCTAGGGTTGCAAGGCTAATTTCAGATAATGATGTAAACAATACATTTGAGAAGGAGAAGGAGGTAGATCAACTAACAGTTGCTATAAAAGCTCATCCTGGGTATCAATATTTAAGTCAAAAAGGTGCGCCTGATGATGAGGTCATTTTTCACATGGCCTCTGAGCAGCAATTATCAGCAAAAGACTATAGTTATGAAAGTACTTTGGATGGATTCGTAAAAAGTGAAAAATTATCACTTAGAAAAAAAGATGCTGAATTACATGATTTAAGTTGGAAAGTAGATGATTTAGAGAAAGAGCTAGCTAAGATAAAAAAAGCTGGAAAAGTTGAATTACCACCAGAATTGGTTGAGGAATTAGAGCAGGAAAAACAAAGAATTAGGGATAGTAATGCTAGAAAAAAACTGGCATTAGCAGAAGAGATAAGTTCTGTAGATGTTGATGGCAGAGATCAAGTAGAAACATTCGCTCATGAAATATCTTCTCTAGATAAAACGATCCGAGATCAACGAGGACTTGTTGATAGGTTAGAAAGGGAGCGTGATTCTACATCACTACAAATATCTGCGTTAGAAGAAGAGTTTAATAAGTTAGAGGCGAGCAAAAAATCTAAAGTTGTAAAATCCAGAGAACAGGAAGTAGAGGAAAGATTTTATTTTCCATCAAAAGATCCCCGTGCTGTTAAGTTAAGAGATACTGTGGCTCATCGGAGAGAGTTGAGGGAGCAAGAGCAGTTGTTGCGAAAAGAATTTCAACAAGAACTTACTGGTTTACAGGTTGAAAACGAGCGGTTGCGAAGAGCGGAAAGAGCTGAAATTGAGGCGATGGACAAAGAAAGGGAATTGTTTCGCGGTGAAATTAGATCGTTAAAAGATCAGTTACAAGAAAAAGAAGACATGGTTCTTCCTACATCTGGAGTTTCCTTAGCAGAGGAATTTGCTCAAATGGAGGTTGAAAAATTAAAACTTGAGGTAGAACAATTAAGGGCAGAAAAGGGTGCGCTAGAACTTTCGGCTTCGAAGCCTGATCAAAGGATCGCAGATCTTGAGAAGGAATTAGCGCAAGCGAAGCTGGAAGCTGCGGAGGCGGTGGTAGTTGCGAAGGAAGCATCTGATAGGGCGATAGAAGCGTTGCAGAAGGTGGTTCAGGATAAGAGTTCGGAGTTGGTCTTAGCGCAAGACAGTGTATCGGAGTTAAGTAGTGCAAAAGCTGGATTACAATCGAAGTTGGAATC
>CAMCTQ010000033.1 GCA_945878545.1 Rickettsia typhi | reverse complement strand
CAAGCCTTACACCTCCGATCATTTTAAAATTATTATTTCGTCTTTCTAAAATCAATCTAACTAAAGTCAAATTATTCTTATCCCATCTATTGGTAATACCATATTCTGCTACACCACCAAAACCTTGTGGAAGTCTCTGGGACAAAGGTTCTTTTATTTTTTTATAATCTTTTATTGGTTTTGTTATATCAAACTCTAGCGGTCGAATTTTTAAGCCATCAATAGAAGTTACATTATGCCCTTCATTTAGTAAATAATGCGAAAGAGCAAATCCTGCAGGGCCCAAACCTGTTACTAAAATATTATAATTAGTTGGTTCTTTTGGTAGGGGTAATTTAATATTTAATGGATTCCATTTTGTTAGTAAAATATATATTTCTACTCCATAAGGAAGATTTAAAACATTATCTAAAATTGTTGATTCAATAAGGGGAATATTTACAGGGTCTTGCTTCTGAAAAATACAAGACTTCATACAGTCATTACAAATCCTATGTCCTGTTGCTGCTACAAGTGGATTATCAATTAAAATTACACTAAGTGCTCCAATATTAAATCCAAGTGCTGCAATTTCATTCATTTCGGAAATTTTTTGATCTAGCGGACAGCCGTTTGCTACTTGAACTCCTTGCTTTTCATCCTTAATACCATAACGACAAGAGTCTTTTTGCTGATGATGACAATATATACAATATTTTGCATGAGAAAGAGCGTTTTCTATACTGATCTCGCTATCTCTATAATCAAAACCAAGATGAATATCCTGTGCCAACATCTGGATTCTATTGTCACGAATTATATTATCTGGGTTTGTAACTCTTGGTATATTAAATAACGGTAAAGAACTGTTGTTTAATACCAAATAGATAGCATAGTCTGTTGCAATCTTTAGTTCTGATTGAAAATTCTCAGGTTTTCTAAGCCATTTTGTAACGTTCTGGGCAAAGCTTTGCTGAGTAATTTTACCAATTATTCTTGCGAGTTCTTGAGATGTTTTTGAGAAATCTATTTCTTTATGATTGTAGCTATCATAATTTTTAAAGACTCTTTGTACAAATTTTCTTCTGCATTCATAAATAATGTCAAAATCTTTTTGTCGGCATTTTAGGATAAAATTTTCGTTTTCTATGAAAAACAATTCAGCAACAAAGTCATCGAAATATGGTGCTATATCAATCAGAAATTTTGAGTAGTCTAAAGATAAAAGATCGTGGTGTTGAATCAGCAATCTATATTCGAGTAGTTTTTCGCATAAAACCTCATTTTCTTTTTTTAGGTAATTTAGAAATATCTTGTCAATTTTCTTCAGGCCTTCTAAGGAATGTAAGTCATCAAAATTGATTGTGAAATTTAGATTCATAAGGTTTCTTTTATTATCAACCAAGATCTTTAGAAATTTGGTACCCTACAAGATGCTGATAGATTTACTTCTCAGAGATAGTTTCACTGGTATACTAGGGGTACTATTGAGGAATTGAAGCACAGATTAATAAGCACAAACAACGAGAGTGATTCTGGCCAAATGCCCCATCAGTTAGTTACAGTGGTATTAATCCAATCTTGGAGTGTGTTTTTAGGTTGAACTCCTACCTTCACAGCAAGTTGTTTGCCATCTTTAAACAGTATCATAGTTGGAATTCCTCTGACACCGAATTTAGATGGTGTTTCAGGATTATCATCAATATTCATTTTTACTATTTTTACCTTATCCTTCATCTCTTCTGATAATTGTTCAAGAATAGGTGTAAGCATACGACATGGACCACACCACTCGGCCCAGAAATCCACTAATACTGGTAAATTTGAATTTATTACTTCAGACTCAAATTCATCGTCTTTAATTTGTTTTGCCATAATAATCAATTTATATATTAAACATTGCTCTTGCTAGTATTTTATTTCTTTTTTGATAATTTCTCTTTCAAATTGTCAATTAACGCGTCAATCCCTTGATTAGAAATAACGTTATCAAACTCAGATTGTTGAGAATTTAATATACTAACACCTTCAGTTATTATATCACCTACCTTGTATGGATTTTGTTTCACATTTTCGAGTTTATGAACTAAATAATCAACTTTTACGGGAGAGTCAGAATCTGTTTTTAAAATTTCCATACTAATGATAAACATATTATCATCAACTTTATTTACTTTTTTAATAACAGCTTTTGCGCCACTATAGTTTTTTGAAAGTTCAGCGTAAGCTTGTACAATAAACTTAGAGTAAACTTCTGTGAACTCCTGTATTTTTTGAGTAGAAATAGTTTTTTTATGACGACCTAGACTGTAGTGAGCCATCCAATCAAGATGTAAATTAGCACGAATCAGAGTGCTCGAACGTTTAATTTTCTCGTCTCCAGACAAAGCAGCATCATTAACAATGTTGTAACCCTGGGTAATCAAATTATCAACATAAATTTTTAATTGCTCAGTGTCGTTTTGAGCACTTACGGGCGCAATATAAATAAACATATATAGCAATAGTGCATTAATAACTTTCATAGATAACCTTTATTAATATTAGTTTCATATTAGCCATTTAAATTTTTAAAGTACAGTATTAATTAGCAACAGGACATTTATATCCGGCTGGATATACTACACTTGACTCTCTCTGACTAAAAATAGCCTCTCTTACTGCAATATAAGGATCTGAAGAATTTTTGGAAACATAGTCAGTAAAAGGCATAAGTTTAGAGCGCATGTGCAGAATTTTAGTTCCAGCAACAACAAGTTTGAAATCTCTATGTAATGCATAGTTAACTGGATTTAACAAACTATTTGAAATTAGTGGATCAGATGCATCTCTTGCACTGATTCCACCATATATAGGTAGCACTATATATGGTCCTGGGCCAACACCATAATGTGCTAAGGTATTACCAAGTGTTTGTTGTGGTGGGTTTAATCCAACCTTGCTAGCTATATCAAACATTCCGGCTAAGCCAAAAGTTGAATTTATTGTAAAGCGCCAAAAACTTTTAAAAACACCATCAGAGTTACCCTGAAGAGCATAATTTACCGTGGATAAAGGTTCTGATACATTTCCAACAAAAGTTTCAACCCTATTTTTTGTATAGTCATTTGTAAATCTTCCATATCCTTTTGCAAGAGGTCTTAATATGAAAGTGTCAAGGACGCTATTGAAAACAAAAATTTTCCTATTTAATAATTCATAAGGGTCGTAAATACTACAATTGCCATTTAACTCATTATAATTGTAGGTATATTTATCTTCGTTGTTATTATTAGCGGCCATAGCCTCTGTAAATCCAAAAGTCATTATAATTGCTATTTGCAAACAAAAATTGATAAAACTTTTTAACATAGTTACTGTCGCAAAAGGGATACAGAGCGAAATGCTAGTTCGTTTGATAAAATCCATACAGCTTTTTCTCACTTAAATTAGTGGACGATTATAGCGATAGTTTTACATAGTTGCATTATTTTTTTATCTAAACCAATTTTTTGCAAATAAATATATAGTAGTTGTCCTTCATAAGTAGCTCTAAATCTAAATCAGAAATAATTTTGAAACCGCATTTTTGTAGTATTTCATTTGTATAATCTCTACTATAAGAAAACTCTAGGTATTTTTCTGAAAATTCTGTACTATCACTTACTCTTAGAGCAAGTGCAAAATACCCTTCCGCAGATAAACGATCATAGATTTTACTAAACAGATCCCCTAAATCCGAATTATTGGCAAATCCATCTAGACTCAAGATAACATCATATTTTTCGTTTTTATTATCAATCAGATAATTCTCAATAGGTAAGTTAATTACTTTGTCGTAAACCAGATCTCGGCCACATCTTGCTTGCAGTTTAACCATCTCTGTTGAGTTCTCAACTCCAGTGAGAACAAAGCCATCTTGCATTCTCTTTTGTATCTCCCCGCCAACTAAACCTACATTACTACCAATCTCGAGTATAGAATATTCTTCTGGTAATTTATCAATTGCCCCGACTAGCTGAATAACTAAATTTTTTGGTAAGTCATAACCTTTGTTGAAAAATTTATCAATAACACTTTCAGTGGTCATACCACGATAAATTGAATATATTTCATTGGGCACTTTAGTAGTATGGTCAATACCCTTGATAAATTTTAGTAGGCTAAATTTATCTTCACTCACTCCCTTCTCAAGATGAATTATTGCTTTTTTATAGTTTTTCTTAAGGAAATAGGTCCATCCTATCCAGTAATTTACAAAAGGGTCGTTTGGACGAAGGAATTTATCAACGAGCATAAATCTGAAGATAGCATCGTTATAATTTTGATTATTAAGATGATATATACCCAAATTTATATTTGCCTCAGCAAAATTTTTGAGATTATATTTCAATTTTTGAAGATTCTGTTTTGCTGCAAGAAGTTGATTTTTGAGCAGAGTCGGAATATTGAGAAAAAATGTAAATAACCGTTTTATATAATAAATTAATTTAGAAAAAATACTAGGTGCTATCATAAATATTGGATGCCTAAATTTATCAATCTTTGATTTGATTTCCAATGAATATTCTCATATAATTTGCTGAAGTTCAAACTAATAAAGTAATATTATATAGTACTTATAAATTTAACAAAAAAATTAGTCACAAAATTATGTCATTAATAGCTGAAAGATTAAGCTTAGTTAAACCATCGCCAACTCTTGCTGTCTCTGCAAAAGCTGCAGAATTAAAAAGAAATGGTATAGATGTTATATCTCTTGGAGCTGGTGAACCAGATTTCGACACTCCAGAAAATATTAAGCTTGCTGCAATTGCTGGGATAAAACAGGGGTTAACAAAATATACTAATGTTGATGGAATGCCAGAACTAAAGAAAGCCGTATGTGAAAAGTTTAGACGAGAAAATGGTCTTGAATATTTGCCAGAACAGGTAATTATTGGTGCTGGCGGAAAACAGGTGATCTACAATCTATTTATGGCGACTCTTAACAAAGGCGACGAAGTAATAATTCCAGCACCTTACTGGGTATCTTATCCAGACATTGTTCTGCTTGCTGAAGGCAAACCTATAACAATTGAAGCCCATATAGAAACTGGTTTTAAAATAACACCAGAATCGCTTAAAAAAGCCATTACAAGCAAAACCAAGTGGTTTATTTTAAATTCTCCGAGTAATCCTTCTGGAGCAGCTTACTCGAAAGATGATTTAATTTTATTAGCAGATGTCTTAAGAAAACATCCCAATGTTTATGTAATGTCTGATGATATATATGAGCATATCACTTTTGATGGATTTGAGTTCTATACTCTTGCTACTGTAGCACCAGATTTGAAAGATAGAATATTTATAGTTAATGGTGTATCAAAATCCTATTCAATGACAGGATGGAGAATAGGGTACGGGGTTGGTAATAAAGATATAATAAAAGCAATGACGTTAATTCAATCTCAAAGTACTTCTAACCCATCTTCGATAAGTCAAGTTGCGGCTATTGAGGCTCTTAATGGTACGCAAAGCTATATACCCTTAAATGCTCTTGGTTTTAGAAAAAAGCGAGATCTGGTACTTAGTTTGTTATCTAAAATCAACACTCTTGAATGTTACAAATCCGAAGGGGCTTTTTATTTGTTTCCTAGATGCACAAAATTGTTTGGTAAAAAAACACCTTCTGGACAAATATTAAAAAATGATAATGATGTAGCAACTTATTTACTAGAACATGCAAATGTAGCAGTAGTACCTGGTATAGCATTTGGCTTAGAGGGTTATTTTCGTATTTCTTATGCAACAAGCGAGGAACTGCTGACAAAAGCATGTCATAGAATTAAGGAAAGTATAAACCAATTAAGCTATGTCGTTTAAGTTGAACTTGCGTACTAGGCGCGAGAAGCGAAGCCTAGAAGTACTAGGAGAGCGACGAGTAACAACGTACGCACGTTCAAGATAAATGACTATAATTGGTTTAATGAAGAAAATAATCAAACATTATTTGAAAAACAGTGAACTAGTATTCAATATAGTAGCTAGTATGATTTTCATCTATCTTAAACTTGCCTATTTTACTAGCAGGTGGCACTTTATTATGCCAGAAAATATTGATGAGGAAAAGCTTGATAATGAAAACGGGCTTTTTTTTGCTATATGGCATAATAGATTGGCTTATAGTATGTATATCTTTCGTAACTATAAAAATGCTTTTGGTCTTACTAGTCCACATTCTGATGGCAAGATTATTGGTAAGTTAATTGTGATGATGAATCATAAAATTATCCAAGGTTCAACAAACAAGAACTCAAATTCTGCTGTAAAGGAAATTATAAAACAAATTACAAATGGTGGAAAAATAGTTGTAACCCCTGATGGACCAAGGGGCCCCGTTTACAAAAATGGTAGTGTTATTACCAAAATTGCTAGTAAATACAACAAAAAAGTGATTCCTGTTTCATGCCATGCTTCAAGGTATTTTGAGCTAAGAAGCTGGGATAAGATGATGTTACCAAAACCTTTTAGCAAGATAATAGTGGTTATAGGTGAACCATTGGAACTTAGTGGTAATGATGAACATGATAAGCTCCTATTGGAAGAAAAGTTAAACAATCTAACCCATCAAGCGAAAGATTTTTATTAGGATTTGCATATATTGTGAATATGAATTATTTTCTAATGAGATAATTTATGAATTGATTTGAAATGGCTTGGTTGTATCTGCTGATTGCTGGAATATTTGAGATATTTTGGGCAGTGGGCATAAAATATTGTAATGGACTAAAAATTACTCTTCCTTTAATTTTAGTAATAATCTCGATGAGTTTTAGTATGGTTTTTTTAGGACTTGCCACTAAAACTATTCCTATGAGTATTGCTTACGCCGTATGGACTGGTATTGGGATAGTGGGAGTGTTTACCTATGGTCTATTAGTGCTTAAAGATCCTATTTCCACTAGTAGCATTGTTTTTGTTGGCATGATTTTAATAGGGATCATTGGCTTAAAATTAGGTACGAAATGATATCTTGAATTAACATCATGCAAAATAAATCTATTCTCTCTTTTTTATGGCCACACATAAAACCTTATAAATGGTATTATGCTGGAATGTTAATGGCTCCTGTTATAGGTAGTCTTTATCCTTTCGCTTATCATTATGCTATTAAATTATTTGTAGACATAATGTCAGCTGAAAATAGCATAAGCTATAGTGATATTATTTTTCCAGTTATTCTTTTGCTTTGCTCGCAATTAATTATGGAACTTGCATGGAGAATAGCTGATATATTGGAGCTTAAGGCTGAACCGAATGTAAGACGGTCATTATTATTAAAATCATATGATTATGTACAGCACCATTCATACAGATTTTTTCAGGATACTTTTACTGGAGCAATAACTAGTAAGATAAAAGGTATTTTAGATGGTTACGATCATTTCTGGGCTGAAATGCACCATGGTCTATCACAAAGAGTATTAAAAATTATTGTTAGTTTTTGTGTCCTCTCTATAGTTCATGTTAATCTTAGTTTATTCATTTGTGCTTGGAGTGTATTATATTTTCCAATCATGTACAGATTTTCAATTAAATTAAATCAACTTTCTTTTGATGAAACGGAGAGTAGGCACCGTCTAATTGGACAAATTTCAGATAAAATCACCAACATTATTACTGTTTTATCATTTGCTTCTAGAAAAATAGAATTTAAAAAACTAGATGAGCAGATATCCAACGATTTTCTGCCAAAACAAATTCTGGTTTATAAATATAGTTTTATTGGCCATGTTATTAGCGGTGTTTTTTTTCTTATTATGATGGCATTTTTTCTCTTTTATATGATGTATTTGAGGATGAACAATTCAATTTCTGTTGGTGATTTTACCTTTGTCTTTGGTATTGCTATAGTGATAATAGAAGAAACTTGGGCTATAACGATATCTATGCAGGATTTTGCCCGAAATATTGGTGACCTCCGAAGTTCTATTTCACTTTTATATACCCCTCAAACTGATTTTGATAAACCAAATGCCAAGGTATTAAGAGTGATCAGTCCAAAAATAGAGTTTAAGAATGTTAGTTTTGGTTACCGTGAGAAAGATGGAGTCTTTAAAAATCTTAATTTAGCAATACAACCAGGAGAGAAGATAGGGTTAGTAGGTTATTCTGGTGCTGGTAAGTCTTCTCTGGTAAATCTTTTACTTAGGTATTTCAAGCCTACAAATGGCCAAATACTTATTGACGGCCAAAATATTAGCGATGTGACCCAAGACTCACTGCGAGAGAATATTGCAGTTATACCTCAAGATACTATGTTATTTCATAGATCACTTTTGGAAAATATCCGCTATGGAAGAATTGATGCTACGGATGAAGAAGTTATTGAAGCAAGTAAGGCGGCTCATATTCATGAATTTATTACGAATCTACCAGATAAATATCAAACTCAGGTGGGGGAAAGAGGTGTAAAGCTCTCAGGTGGACAAAGGCAACGTATTTCGATTGCTCGTGCTATCTTAAAGAATGCGCCAATACTGATCCTTGATGAAGCTACATCTTCGCTTGACAGCCACACTGAAAAATTAATTCAGGATAGTCTTAATTTTCTGATAGAAAGCCAAGGTAAAACTGTTATTGCTATTGCACATAGATTATCTACTCTAAAACATATGGACAGAGTTATTGTTATGGATAAGGGTAAAATTATCGAGGAAGGATCTCACAGTAACTTACTCCGCAACCATAAAAGTCTATATAAAAAATTATGGGAATTTCAAGAGATGTAGGTTGTTTTGCATGCGACTGTGACTGTCTACGATTAATTGTCCGTAATACTTAAACATATACAATCAAGATATTCCTTCAAGTTTCTGGTGCAAGAAGCATCATGGTGAGGAGTTCATAAGGATAACGTAGCCATCTTCTGTGAGTAAGCTAGATTAGATCATTTCGCAGTGATCATACAATTTTACGACCACAAACCTAACATACTACCTACTCCACTAATAGCAGTTGCAGTAGCATTACCTAATGTAGTTGCAGTCCAAAGCATTCCAGACCCTACTGTAGAGAGCAGTGTGCTTGATAAAAATTGTTCGGATGGCGGCGGTAATTGCGGCGTATTCATAGGTAACGGCGTATTCATAGGTAATTGCGGCGGCAGTTGTGGCGGTAATTGCGGCGGCAGTTGTGGCGGTAATTGTGGCGGCAGTTGCGGCGGTAATTGCGGCGGTAATTGCGGCGGTAATTGATTTAGCACAACCAATGTATTCGGATTTGGTTCTGTATTATGAGGTTTAACAACCTTAAACATATCCATTAAGGCATGTGAATGTTGTTGTGATCTTGGTAAAGGTCTATTATAGAAGATTTCTCCACCTGTCACTTGAATTAGATGTTTACTAGATTTACCAATTAAGTTTGCCAAAACCCCATTTGGATCTTGAATTCCAACAGGTTTATTTTTGGAAACTAAATGCAATCCATATCCATCATCCTTTTTAACTATTCTAGCTCTTACTCCAGTTTGGGGCGCAAGTTTATTAATCTTTTCTGATATAGATTTTAAGCTATCCCCTTTTGTTATTGCTACTTTCTTCCCGTTTAATAGGAAATCTCCTGCTTTAATTGCAACAGAATCTTTTCCACCAGAATATGGCCTAACAATGCTAGAAGTTTGAGATTGGTAAACAGCAGATTTAACGGATGACATAATAGACATAAATTTACAAATAGTTAATTTACTAATTAATCTTTATACTAATTTTAATTATTAATATACCTTAACTATTACATATACCTTATTTACAACTCTTTGTCAAGATGTTATTTATATTTAATTAGCCAAGCTTAATTGAAATAATGTTTAATTTATATTTAAACTAGCTTTATATATATGGATTATGGATAAGGAATGAAAAAAGGTAATGATCTAAAAGGCATCATTACGAAGGAACCAAAAGGCGAGTGATGTAAGTTGAAGTCACGAAAGAATGGATCACTTTGCGTTGCCCGTGACGATTTTTTATTATTTATCTCAAAGGTTTATAATAGGAGAATATTTTAAAGCGAGTGAGAATGGTATAAGTAAATTGACTCCACTCTCGACTAAAAAAATGGAGTAGTTGAAATTTAATCTTTTGTAATTAAAGTTTTTCCATTCATATAAGATATTAAAACTTCAGGTATTGTTATGGAACCATCTTCGTTCTGGTAGTTTTCTAGCACAGCAACTAGGGTTCTACCAACAGCAAGACCTGATCCATTTAAAGTATGAACAAAGCTAGTCTCCTTGGCGTTAATTTCTTTGTACCTTGCTTTCATTCTTCTTGCTTGAAAATCACCACAATTTGATATACTTGAGATCTCCCTATATTTATTTTGACCTGGCAGCCAGACTTCTATGTCATAAGTCTTTTTTGCAGAAAAACCCATATCACCCGAACAAAGTAACATTACTCTGTAAGGAATATCCAGTTTTTTCAAGATCTCCTCAGCAGCGTTTAACATATTTTCATGTTCTAATTCTGACTCTTCAGGAGTAGT
>CAMCTQ010000032.1 GCA_945878545.1 Rickettsia typhi | reverse complement strand
TCATGGGAGGATCTGGGGGAAGAGCTAGGGCATCAACAAATATCAGAGGATCCGACTTAAAATATAACCTTACTGTTAATCTAGAAGAAGCTTTTACAGGGGTAGATAAGACAATTAATTTTACAACGGAAGTAAAATGTACTCCATGTAGTGGGAAAGGTACAAAAGATACAAACGCCACCACTAATTGCAGCCAATGTGGCGGAGCCGGAGTGGTTAGAATGCAGCAAGGTTTTTTTGCTATAGAACAAACATGTAGTAAATGTAGCGGCGCAGGCCAAGTTATTAAAAACCCTTGTTCTAGTTGTCATGGGAATGGTAGAATATCAAAACAAAAAAGTTTAATTATTAATGTACCTTCTGGCATAGAAGATAGCACAAGAATTCGCATTGTTTCCGAGGGAGAAGCTGGAATCAGAGGCGGAACAAATGGAGATCTATATGTCTTTGTTTCTATAAGACCTCACGATATTTATAAGGTAGAAAATGCTAACCTTCACTTTAAATTACCAATTAGCTTTGCAAGAGCTGCTCTTGGAGGAGAAGTTCAAATACCAACGATCGATGGTTCAAAAGCAACATTAACAATCCCCGCAGGATCAGAAACTGCTGATAAATTACGTGTAAAAGGCAAAGGTATGTCGAAAGTTCGCTCGAGTTTAAGAGGCGATCTTTATGCACATATTTATATTCAAACTCCAAAAAATCTTACTAAAAGACAGAAAGAGTTATTAGATGAACTAGACAAGGAACTAGGAGATGTAAATCAAAACTACTCTGAAAGTGGTTTTTTCTCTAAAATGAAAAATTTATGGTCTTAAAAAACAAAGAGGTTTGTTATTATGAGAAAATTATTAATAAATTGTGTAATTATTTTTTGTGCATTTTTAGGCGCTAGCAACATTAACGCTATAGCTTCTACAGAAAAACAAATCGATGCGACTGATAAAGGATCCATTGTCCTGCGTGAAGTATTGTTAGCGCACCAAATACTTGCCAATAGTAAGCAATCTGATGCTGATAATATGAAAATACCAGGATCTATAGTGCTACTGGGTGAAAAGAAATATGAGATAGTATCATTTAAATTTGAGAATACACTTGGCGTTCTATCGGAGAACACTTTTGAAGAATATGCAAAAGAAAATAATCTGCTTTATATGAGAAGTGTTGTGTCTAGATCGCCAGAAGGAGTTGTTACATTAGAAATTTTTGACTCTAGCAGAGCAAACTTAGATAGTGATATATCTTTCAATATATCACTACGCCCTTTGGATACAAAATAGCCTTCTTCGGTTTTAAGTATCTATTCCCTCCCCTTATTTATTCTCCATGCAGCAAGGCCACGACCTCCTCAAGGATGACGTTTTTTGCTTTTTGAACCCAGATACCCTTGTATAAGGGTTTAAACTACGTAAACGTACGAAGTAAATTTTTCTTAATAAAATCGAAATAATCATTGCTTAATTTGTTAAAATATATTAATATCTCAGTATTAATTAAGTTAAAGGTTATGTTTATGTCTAAATTGTCAAGCGGAATTGATGCTCCAGGTAAACTGATGGGTGCCGCAGCATTGGTGTCTAATAGTTTTGTTAAGGAATTACAAGAAGCTTCTGGCTACCATAAACTCTCGCTTATCAACAAATTATTTGCACTAGATGCAGGGTTATTACAACCTGTTTTAGAGAAACATGCCCCTCAGTTATTAGAAGCTTGTGGCTACCATAAACCCTCGCTTATCGACAAATTATTTGCACTAGCTCCAGGGTTATTACAACCTGTTTTAGAAAAACACGCCCCTGAATTGTTAGAAGCTTCTGGCCAGGATAAATTTGATTTTATCGACAAATTATTCGCACTAGCTCCAGGGTTATTACAACCTGTTTTAGAGCAACATGCCCTTGAGTTATTAGAAGCTTCTGGCAAGGATAATGATAAAGGTAAATTTATCGACAAATTATTGGAATTAAGCGCTAACAAAATAATCAATCTTACAGAAAAAACAATTGAAAGTTTAATAAACCAGGACTTAATCGATGATACCAGTGTAGGGAATTTATTAAAACTTACCACTCCATTAATAAAACAGATAGACCAAGTAGATAAACTTGACCCAATAGTAAAAACATTGCTCGAAAAAACTTATGCTTCATCAATGGCTTACGGTGTTAATGGAAAAGCTCAATTTGCTCAGGAATTAAGTAACAAATTGCATCAAGTTATTGACCAAAGCTTTAGCATAAAAAAAATCTTAGAGACCTCTGCACAAGGGAAAGGGGATATTTTTATTATGAACCGTTTACTACACGCGAGCAATCCACTAAACAAAGGGAAAGCCGGGGGGACATACCAGCCTGTTTCTAAGATGATAAAGATATCTGGATCTGGTATAGAACAATATCGTAGTATTAACGATATTGTAGGGACCTTAGTACATGAATCTACTCATAAGGCTATTGACCTACATTATAATAATAAAGCATTGCCGTATAAGATTGGTGAAGAAAAGAGCTTTAAATTAATTCAATCAGCAATGGATAAAGAGCTGAAAAGATATGAAAATCTGCATTCCAAATTATATATTGATAAATGGGATCAACTCGAATCTCCTCATGATTTCTCAAAAAATGATATCGTAGCGAGTTGGTTGCAAAGAAGGATGACTTCATATCCAGAAGAACAATATGCAGTTGAAATATTAGCTTGGTTTACACAGCAATTAGCATCAAATATACTTACTGAATATAAGGATAGAGTTAGCAAAGAATTTATTGAGTTAATCTGGAAATATTTACAAAATGTTTTAGTAAAACAGATCTCCTCTAATAAAGAAGCAGTTTTAGTTAACCAAGAGTTAGCACACACTCCAGATTTATCACTACTAGATGACGCCCCAGAAGCAACAAGTGAACTAGCACGTGCAGCGAAAGAACTTATTGCCGCAGAACCAATAAATATAAAATGGTTTGATAGCCAGCATGGTCAATTAGCTTTTCAAGCAAGTAATATACTTATTCAAAAAACTTTTATTGATAAGTTGTTTAAAGAATATCAGGGTGAGGAACTAGCAGAATTTTTAAATAAACATATAGTATGTTTGTTTAAACAAGTATCAGCTCAATACTCTTTTATAGACAAATTATTTGCACTAGATGCAAAGTCATTACAACCTATTTTAGAGAAACATGCCCCTCAGTTGTTAGAAGCTTATGGTAAGTATAAACTCTTGTTTATCAACAAATTATTTGCACTAGATGCAAAGTCATTACAACCTCTCTTAGAGAAACATGCCCCTGGGTTGTTAGAAGCTTCTGGCGAGTGTCAAGATGGTTTTATTGCACAGTTACTTCAATTAAAGGATGATTCCTTAACATCTATCCTAATGCAACAAGCTCCTGAGTTACTAAGAGTTTGTGGACAAAAACAGAAACAAACATTGAGTGAGAAATTAGTGATATTAGGATTGGAAGAATTAATTCCATTGCAAAATCAAGATGACCAATTTGGAAGCAAAGAAACTGATGATCAAGTAGTTATATTAGGATTAGAAGAATTAATCCCATTACAAAATCAAGATGACTTAGTGCATCTAATAGGAGCAGAAGAGGCAACAGTGTAGTTGACTAAGCGTAGAATGAGGTTCTTTGGGTTAAACTATGTAAAGGTACAAAATGCGCCATATAGGATTTTGTATCTTGGAGTTTAACCCAAATACTTACTTATTTTCATAAGCTAGCATATCCATCTCAATCTCAACTAAATCCTCTGGTCTGCTTGCGTGGTACCATCTTGCATCCTTTGCTTTGATACCAAATACTCTATCGCTGTTTAAATAATACTCTTTTAGAGAAAAGATTCTAAGAGGATTCTTTGCTATTTGTGCTGGTTTCAAAATACCAAGTCCCGTATACATAAAACTATAATTACCTTCTATATCCGGCCTACTGAGCTTACCGTAGCTATCCATTTCAAAATCTCCGCGATGACCGGTATACCCAACAGCTTTATCGTAGGCTTGCATAAGAAGTAAAAAATCCATTTTTTCTGGGTTCCATTCTTTAATCATATCTTTGAAAAGATTATGATTTGCTCGCAAAATAGTATCAGTATTCAAGGTAAATATCGGATTATTACCAACTATTTCCTTAGCATTTTTTATAGCCCCACCCGTTTCTAACAATTCTGCTTCATATATAGTAATAATTTCAGGAAAATCTGGATTATTAGCTATATATTCCTTCAGCGAGGACTCAACTTGCTCGCGAAGATAGTGTGTATTAATAACAATTTTCTTAAAAGGATAAGTTTTGCATAAATCAAGAGCATGGTGCAGTATCGGCTTACCAAGCACTGGAATAAGCGATTTTGGGCTATTCTCTGTTAAATGCCTCATTCTAGATCCTAAACCAGCTGCGAAAAGCATAATGGCATCAATGGGTTCTTGATGCAAAATTGCCCCCTTTGTCAATTGATTAACTAAATTTGCATTCATTCTGATTTCTTATTGTTTTAATTGATGACCTTGTCAAACCAATTTTTTAATTTTGACATTACTGGATGAGAAAGATCATAGTCTAGATATTCAAGCACTAGGGGTATATATTGTAAATAATGATCGTTATTATCTCTTACGAACTTTCTGGCAAAAACTCCTAAAATACGACTATTTCTTTGAGCTCCCAAAATATGATAATTTGTTAAGACTTCTTCTAACTTAAGTTGTTTCTCCGCAGCAAAATATTCAATACAATCAATTGCAAGCTTTCTTGGTACTTTAATTCTCGCATCTTCTAAGACTGATACCAAGTCGTATATCGGCGAACCAATTACAGCATCTTGGAAATCAAGTAATCCAAGCGCCTTAATACCTTGATAATTCTGTAGATACATTATATTTTCAACATGATAATCTCTTAGAACAAGACAGTTATTAAAAGGGATTTGATTATCTAAAATCTCTAGCCAGATATCCTGGTATTCAGCTGATTCTGCCTGAGTTAGGTTTTTATTCAATCTATAAGGAATATACCAGTCTACAAACAACTTAAGCTCATTCAAAAGTAAGTCATTATCATAAATTTTTAAATTACCAGAAGGAGCTTTATCTTGTAGGGAAATTAATATATCGATTATAAGATAATAGATATTTTTATGTGAAATGTCAGGGGCATTTTGAATAAAAGTTTTAATACTCAAATCGCCTAGATCCTCTAGAATAATGAAGCCCTTTTTAATATCAAAATGAAAAATTTCTGGAGCAGAAAAATTCTGTAATCTTAGATAATTTGCTATTTCAATGAATGGTTCTATACCACAATACGTTGGTGGACAATCCATTACAATATATGAACTATCATTTGCCTCAACACGATAGTAGGAACGAAGACCAGCATCACCTTGTAAAGGCTTATAGTCTTGAAATCCTTTGGAAAAATAACTCTGTAAAAAATCTTCTAGATCAGCTTGTCTAGTAGCAGTTGTTGTAGAAGTCATATTTCCATATCACACAGCAATGCGTTTTACTTGAGGCTTAGTAGCCACTTTTGCAACTTTCCTAGGCGTTATCTTTGCTAATTCAAGCCCTTCCACCACATTTTTAGTAATTGCAATTTCCTTGTTTTTAAGTTCTGAGAAATTAAACATATTTTCCAAAAGCTGTTCTTCAATTATAGAACGAAGACCCCTAGCTCCAGTAGTTCTCTTTAAAGCCTTCTCGGCAATTGCCTCTATAGCATCTTCATTTACTGTTAACTCGGCATAATTCAAAGCAAATAGTTTTTTATATTGTTTTATGATTGCATTTTTTGGCTCAGTCAAAATATTGACTAAGGCCTTTTTATCTAGCTCTTCAAGAGTAGCTATAACAGGCAAGCGACCTATAAATTCTGGGATCATTCCAAACTTAATTATATCTTCGACTTGCAAGTCTTTTAACAAATCGCTATGGCGCATTTCTTCTTTTGATTTAACTACAGCAGAAAACCCTATGGAGCTTTTGTTACTTCTGGCGTTAATTATGGATTCTATACCCATAAAAGCACCACCGCATATAAACAGAATATTTGACGTATCAATTTGGATAAAATCCTGCTGTGGATGCTTTCTACCACCTTGAGGAGGAACATAAGAAACAGTTCCTTCCATTATTTTTAATAATGCTTGTTGCACCCCTTCACCCGAAACATCTCTAGTAATTGATACATTTTCAGACTTTTTAGCTATCTTATCAATTTCATCTATATAGACGATGCCTTTTTGAGCTTTTTCTACATTAAATTCAGCTGCCTGCAATAATCTTAGCAGAATGTTTTCTACGTCTTCTCCTACATAACCAGCCTCAGTTAGCGAAGTAGCATCGGCCATTGTAAAAGGTACATTAAGGATTTTTGCTAATGTTTGTGCTAGCAATGTCTTGCCAGACCCAGTAGAGCCAACCAACATAATGTTAGATTTATTAAGTTCTACATCATCATCTTTTTTTGCAAAACTTTCCAAGCGTTTATAATGGTTATAAACTGCAACTGACAGCACTTTCTTTGCTTTGTCTTGACCAATAACATATTGATTTAAAGCTGCATAAATTTCTTTCGGCTTTGGAATCAGCGATGTGACTTCGGCTGAACGTTCTTTGGACTCTTCCTTTATTATATCTAAACATATTTCTACGCATTCATCACAAATAAATACAGTAGGGCCAGCAATAAGCTTTTTCACTTCGTACTGATCTTTACCGCAAAACGAACAATGCAGTGATTTCTTTTCTGATTCGTTTCTCATAATAACTCTAAACCCTTCGTGTATTTTAGTTATATTATTATCAGGTAACTTTTTGAAAGTAAACTATAATTATCTTATACTATTTTTAAAAATCCCAACTTAAAATAACTGGAAATAATTAGTATTCAGTTAGTGGGCATTAATTCTCTATTCTGAACTATTTTGTCAATGATACCAAACTTTTGCGCCTCTATGGGTGACATAAAATTATCTCTTTCCATATTTTTTTCGACAATGGACATACTCTGCCCTGTATGTTGAGAGTATATTTTTTGTAACATAGTTTTAACATTTTTTGTTTCCTTAGCGTGAATCTCTATATCAGTTGCTTGTCCTCGATATCCACCGGTTGGTTGATGAATCATAATTCTGCTATTTGGTAATGCTGATCTCATACCAGGTTCCCCAGCAAGCAGTATAGTCGCTCCCATTGAACATGCTTGACCAATACATAATGTTGCTATTTTGGGCTTTATATATTGCATTGTATCATAAATTGCAAAACCCGAACTCACAACTCCTCCAGGAGAATTTATATACATAGATATCTCTTTCTCTGGATTTTCTGCTTCTAAAAATAACAACTGAGCAACGATCAAATTTGCCATATGATCTTCAAATTCTCCGCAAACAAAAACTATTCTTTCTTTTAATAATCTTGAATATATGTCGTAAGATCTTTCGCCTTTTGATGTTTGTTCTACAACTATCGGTACATATGCCATTGAATTCTCTTTAAGATTTTTTAAATTTAGTAATTTGTTCCAGGCGTTTATACAGCATGGTACTGACGTTGTAAACAATATTTAAGGGTCTGTTACACCAAGCGATCACACTCTCTATGCCCAGATAATAAACCTACAATGCTACATCGCCATTAGTGTACATTTCACACCGAGATTATTATAGACTCTGGGTAGCATTAATAACATGCGAACCATAACTCAAAGCCCCCCTTTGTATGCTTTATAATTTCGGTTATTTCATTGCCTAAAAGCAATGATTTAACCTTTAATTACAAGCTTCTTTCATTTTCTTACCAGCCCTAAATACTGGCTGTTTATAAGCAGCTATACGCATTTTCTGTCCAGTTTTAGGATTTCTCCCTTCTCTAGACTCTCTTTTTCTTATATGAAAAGATCCGAATCCTACTAAATTAATATCATTACCATTTTCTAAAGCTTTGATAACAGAGTTTACTACCAAATTCAACGCTCTTTCTGCCTCTGCTTTAGATCCACCAGAATGACTGGCCATTAGCGCAACTAATTCACCTTTATTCATAATTCTAACCCCAAATAATAATTACAGTTACTAATTAAATCTAAAGAGTAAAGAGAAATTTTATGCTTATTTCACGAATCTCTTTTAGACTCTGGATTTATTATACCAAATGAGTCCTCAAGAGCAAGCGACCCAGTTGTTCTAATTTTTAATTAGTTATTGATGTGATTAGTTTTGTAACAATTTGCATCAATTTTGCACCACTAGACCTCCAAACAAGTAGATAATGATACTTAAATTTTTACCATATTAACAAGGGTTTAATATAAATAAAATATTCTGCACTTATGTCATAATTTATTTTCTTTTTCTAGCTTTAGAAGATCGCTGTAACCACCAACAAATTTGTTATTAATAAAAACATATGGGACAGTAACTTGCCCTGTTTTATCAACAAGTTTTTTTTGAAGGTCAAGATCAAAACTTAAATCAACAGCCTCATAAGGTATTTTATTTTTTGTAAGAAGTTCTTTTGCCATATTGCAATAACTACAACCTTTTTTTACGTACAGCATTACTTTTATGTTTTCTCTCAAAACAACTTGTTCTGTTATACTATGATTTTTGGCACTGTTTAATACTTTAAAAAGTACAAAAACTAGCGCCCCAATAGCTAATAGTACAAAAATCTTATTTTGTGATTTGTTAGTAATTTTTTTCATAAATTATCCTTAACTTTCTTGAAACTATAATAATTGATATTAACAACACATAGTTAAAATCTTTAATAAATTAAGTATCGTAATTCTTTTATACCTTAAAACAAACATAGTAACCTAATACTATATAGTATATTTTTAAGGATTAATCATTATATGTTATCAAACGCATTAGAATTAACTTTAAGAAAAGCTTTATATTTGGCTTCAAGTTATAAACATGAATATGCTACTTATGAACATTTGTTACTTGCTCTTATGGAAGATAAAGATGCAAGATCGGTATTAATAGAAAAAAATATTGACCCTAAAACTATAAACAAAAAACTCATTTCTTATCTAAAAAAAGAACTTGTTGATTTAGTTAATGAAAATACAAAAGAGTCAAAACCAACTGCTGGGTTTCAAAGAATAGTACAAAGAGCTGCTCTACATAGCCAGGCAAATGGGCAAAAATCAATTAATGGTGCTGACGTACTTGCTGAATTCTTTTTTGAGAATGATTCTTACGCATTAACTTGCCTTAAACAAGCTCATCTAAAAAGAAATGATATATTAAACTATAATAAGAAAATTAATAATCCTGGTTCTATAAATGAGCAGGATATCCTGAAAAAACAAGTCTTTCCTAAAACAAAAGATAATAGTTTGGCTATTAGCCATAGATTAAAATCCCAAATTAACCTAGAAGAATCAGCTCCACATAATGCCGCTCCAAGCAAATCACCAGAAATAGAACTTGAAAAATACTGTATTAATCTAAATGCAAAAGCAACTGAAGATGACATTGATTGTTTAATAGGAAGACAGACTGAGATACAAAGAACAATAGAAATTCTTTGTAGACGTAAAAAAAATAATGCACTGTTAGTCGGTGAATCTGGTGTTGGTAAAACGGCAATAGCAGAGGGATTAGCCATCAGAATAGTAAAGGGTGATGTACCAGATATTTTGAAAGATGCTGTAATCTACTCTCTTGATATAGGCAGCTTAGTTGCTGGGACAAAATTTAGGGGAGATTTTGAAGAACGAATCAAATTAATGCTGGAAGCCTTGAGAAAATTAAAAAATGCGATTCTATTTATTGATGAAATTCACTCAATAATTGGCGCCGGTTCTACCACCGGAGGCGCCCTTGATGCTAGTAACTTACTAAAACCAGCTTTAGCTAATGGAAAACTAAGATGTATTGGAGCAACTACTTTTAAGGAATATCGTAATCATTTCGAGAAAGACATGGCCCTCGTTAGACGTTTTCAAAAGATTGTAGTTGAAGAACCAACTGAAGAAGTTACATTGAATATTCTAAACGGTTTAAAAGGCTATTATGAGAAACATCATAAAGTGACTTATACCGAGGCCGCTCTAAAAGCGGCAATTACTCTGTCAGAAAGATATATAAATGATAGGCATTTGCCAGATAAGGCGATAGATTTAATTGATGAAGCAGGGGCAAGGGCCAAAACAAAAAAAAGTGATAATAAAACTGTTGTAATTTCTGAGAAAGAGATAGAAGCTTTGATTGCATCAATTTTGAATATTCCAAATTTAAACTTAGCAATTGATGATATTACGCAAATTAAGGGACTAGAAGGAAAGTTAAAAAATAGTATATTTGGTCAGGACGAAGCAATTGAAAGTCTTTGTGCCAGTATAAAATTATCTAAAGCTGGCCTCAAAAAAATTGTCCGCCCAACAGGCTGCTATCTATTTATTGGTCCAACAGGAGTTGGAAAAACCGAGCTAGCTAAACAACTTGCACTTTTCTGTGACATGAAGCTCTTAAAATATGATATGTCTGAATTTGCAGAAGCCAGTTCAGTTTCTAAATTATTGGGTAGCTCTCCTGGAGATGTTGG
>CAMCTQ010000031.1 GCA_945878545.1 Rickettsia typhi | reverse complement strand
TGCCAGGTGATAAACTACTTATAGAAGAGCTAGCGTTTTTTTTGGTTAATAATGGATTTACAAGGACAGCAAGTGCAATAGAAAGCGGAGAGTTTGCTATTAGAGGCGAAATAATCGATATAGTACATTCAAACAACAAAGGATATAGGGTTAATTTTGGTTGGGAGGTTGTGGAATCTATTAAGGAATTTGATGTAAATAGCCAAATTTCAATTAAATCGCTTGATAAAGTAGAGTTGTCCTCTGCTAATGAAGCAATTTTAAACTTAACCAATATAGAGGTTTTTAGAAATAATTTTCTAAAAAATTTTGGTGTCAACCATATTAAACATAGTATGTATGAGTCGATAATTTCAGGGAGAAAATTCCAGGGTTATGAACATTTGTTGCCATTATTCTATGACGAAATGGCCAATTTAAATGATTATTTGCTTGATCACGTAGTAATTTATGACAATTTATCCTTGCAATCTATTGCAGAGCTAGAAAAATCCTATGAAGATTTTTATCACGCAAGGGTGCTGTCAAACAAAGCTAATCCGGATTCATTTTATTTTGCCATTTCCCCCGATCAGCTAATTCACTCAAGCGATTTTATAAAAGAACTTTTGAACTCAGGTGATAATTTATTTATCGATAACGAGAATGTTAAAGAGAATTATAGCACCATTCCTACGAAGATAAGAGGAATCGAGTCTTTACACCTCTTGGATTGTAGCTTTCGCGGGAATGACAAGGGAAATGGCGATGAAAAGCTTTCTTCTATGGTCAATATTGAAGAGACCTTAACTAATTTAATTAACGACAACAAAAATAAAATCATCATAATTTGTTGTAGTTCAAAAAGTGCGCAACAGAGAATTAAGAATATTATCGAAAATCAAGAGTATACAGCTCACGAAGCACTGTTTCTTCATGAGGCAAAAAAGAATTTGATAAATATAGCAATTACTCCTTTGTCTCGTGGGTTTTTTAGCAAAGAATATTTGTTTATTTCGGAGCAAGATATTTTAGGTGACAAATTTACTTCTCAGAGTCATAAACCAAGTCGTAGGAAACTTAAGAATATCCTGACCGAACTTGATAATATAGCAGAAGGGGAGCTTATAGTTCACAAAGAACATGGTATAGGTAGATTTGAAAGAATAGAAACTATAGCTGTTAGCGAGGTTCCTCATGATTGTTTGAAAATTCTTTACTTAAATAACGATATTTTATATCTGCCAGTTGAAAATATTGACCTAATAACAAAATATGGCAATGAAGAGGCTCCTCTTGATAAGCTTGGTGGTGTAAACTGGCAAAAACGCAAGGCTCGTCTTAAAAATCGAATAAAAGATATTGCCAGTGATCTCATAAAAATAACTGCACAGCGAGAATTATATAAAACATCGCCAGTTAATTTTGATCCTGAAATGTATTTGAATTTTTGTAATCGTTTTATCTATAGCGAGACAGAAGATCAGCTTTCTGCGATTAGTGATATTGAAGAGGATTTAAAAAGTGGCAAATTAATGGATAGATTAATTTGTGGAGATGTTGGTTTTGGAAAAACAGAAGTTGCTATGAGAGCCGCTTTCATGGTGGCTTTTGATTATGAAGATGACCATCCGCAAGTAGCAATTATTGCCCCTACCACTATTTTATGTCGGCAGCATTACATGAGTTTTCTCGAGCGTTTTAATGGTCTTGATATTTGTATTAATCAATTATCTAGGTTAGTTAGCAGTACTCAGGCAAGGGTAATAAAAAAAGTTATAGAAAACGGAAAAATAAATATCATAATTGGTACTCATGCGCTTCTATCAAAAGACATAAAATTCAAAAACTTAAAGCTTCTAATTATTGATGAAGAGCAACATTTTGGTGTGACTCAAAAAGAACATTTGAAATCCTTGAAATCTGGGGTGCATGTTTTGTCGCTCTCTGCAACACCAATACCTAGAACCTTGCAAATGTCTATGTCTGGGCTTAAAGATTTGAGCCTTATTGCAACGCCTCCAATAGATAGATTACCAGTAAGAACAACTGTCATGCCTTTTGATGGTGTAGTAATCAGAGATGCTCTTATGCGTGAGCGTTTTAGAGGGGGGAAAAGTTTTTATGTAGCACCAAGGATAAAAGATATAGAATGGGTGGCAAAGAAACTAATAGAATACGTGCCTGAGCTTAAATTTAAGATAGCTCATGGTCAGATGTTACCCAATGAACTTGATAATATCATGAATGAGTTTTGTGATGGTAAATTTGATATATTACTCTCAACGACGATAATAGAATCGGGTATTGATATAGCTTCTGCTAATACGATAATAATTCATAGAGCAGATATGCTAGGTCTCAGTCAACTCTATCAACTTAGAGGCAGGGTTGGTCGTGGTAAAGTAAGAGGATATGCTTGTCTGACATTAATGAGCGATAAAGTTACTACAAAACACTCTTGGAAAAGATTAGAGATATTACAAAATATTGATTCTCTTGGTGCAGGGTTTACCATTGCTAGCCATGATATGGACTTGCGTGGTTTTGGTAATTTGGTTGGAGATGAGCAATCCGGACATATTAGGGAAGTAGGTTCGGAACTGTATCAAGAAATGCTTGATGAAGCCATATCGGAGCTTAAAAATCAAAAAACTGATGAAAAATACTTGGATTTTACTACGTCTATTAATCTTGGGCTGGCTGTTTATATTCCTGCGAATTATATTGAAGATAGTTCCTTGCGTCTTGCTATATACAGAAGAACAGCAGATCTTAAAACTCATTCTGAAATCGAAGCTTTTAGAGATGAAATGATAGATAGATTTGGTTCCATGCCAGAAGAATTCACTAATTTGCTTAAAATAGTTGAAATAAAAACTTTCTGTCGTCTTTTGAAAATTGAAAGTCTTGATAGCGGTCCTGGTGGTTTTGTTGTTAAATTTAATAAAAATTTCGATGTTTCGGATAGTGTGATGTTTTTTATACAAAAATTCCCAAGGCATGCTAAAATTAGGCCTGATAATAAATTGGTTTTCATTAAAAACTTAAAAAGTTCAATTAATATTTTAGGAGAGGCAGAAGATTTGCTTGTAGAATTAAAAAATTGTGCAATTACAAAATAAAATATTAGAGAGATATGCGTTTAACTAAAATACAAATTAAGGCAATTTGGGAAATTATTTGCGTTGCATTTTATGAAAGAAGATAGCATATGGTTGTTTGGATCTAAGAATACTATAAAAACACACTATATAGTATTTTGCTGGATAGTCACGTTCCTAGTGGTCGCTTCTTATGACGGTAATAAATAATGCAAGTTCACTTAGAGCAATTAAATTTACATAATTACCGTAATTTCAAAGAGTTAGAGCTTGTTTTTAACAATAATATTATTGTTATTTTAGGTGAAAATGGTAGTGGTAAAACAAATATTCTAGAATCAATTTCATTGCTAGCTCCTGGTAGAGGGCTAAAAGGAGCAAAATATGATGAAATGTCCAGAGATAACAAAGAAAACTGGTCTAGTAGTATATATCTACAAAGTAAAATAGGTAAAGCATTACTAGAATCTAACTTTCTAATAAATGCAAATTCAAGGGTAGTAGAATATAACGGGTCAAAAATCCGAAATTCAGAACTCACTAATCTTGCAAATGTTATTTGGTTAACACCTCAAATGGATGGGATATTTTTGAGCTCAGCATCTGATAGAAGAAAATTTCTTGATAGGATAGTTTATAATTTTTATCAGGATCATGCTAGCAACATGAATAAATATGATCATCTAGTAAGTGAGAGATTAAAACTTCTAGTTCAAGCAAACTCAAGTTTTGATGAATCATGGTTAAAAATTTTGGAAGCGAAGATTGCAAGCCTTGCCCTAAAAATCAGTAAATTGCGCTCAAATGTGATAGTCTTTTTACAAGAATCTATTGCTGTTGTTGATGCTCCATTTCCTAAAGCTAAACTTAGTATTAATTTATTGTTTGAAAAAGAAATGGAAGACGGAGAATTTTTAGATGCATATTCAATAAATTTGAATAAGAATAGGCAAAAAGATAGAATCACTAAGAGGACAAATTTTGGTATAAACAGGCAAGAGCTTATCGTAGAGCATGAGGAAAAGAAGCAGCTTGCAAAGTTTTGTTCTACTGGTGAGCAAAAGGCCTTATTGATATCAATATTGCTTGGTCAGATTGAGGCAAACAAAACAATAGCTAAAACCACTCCTATTCTATTACTAGACGAGCTTTTTGTTCACCTAGACGATATACGTAAAGATTCTCTTGCTGAATATATAATAAATAGTAAACTACAAACATTTATAACAGCAACAGATCTATCTGGTTTAGACAGAATTGCTGGTATCTCTCAAATTATTTATATCTAAATATATTATAATTTACAAATATCTTGACCTATGAAATCGAATTGCCTTTACTTTGTGGAGGGTTGGTTTTATTAGGTGGAGTTTTTGGAGGGGAAAGAGATCCCACGCTAATGTCGGCGCCAACACTCTTACTTTTTGTCAGAGTAGGTTCAACTGTCTGTGGTTTTTTAGCTTGTATGGGCTGATCTTTAGGAGTTTCGACAACAGTAACTTTTGGTTCTTTTAACTTGCTTTTTCCTTTAATTTTATTGCTCGAAGCTGTCACTTCTACTATTGCATCTAGATCTTCTTTTCTGCTTGCTGGTATACCAGCTCTATTTTCACTTTTTGTACCATAACACCCAACTGTGGCTCCTCCTGAGTTAATACCTCCAGCCTGTTGAGATGTGTGACCAGATGCAAGCAATTGTCCGTCAATATCTTTAACAGTTGCTCCAATTTTAGTGGCTATTGCCTGAGCGCTCTGGTCATGTTCAGCAAGTCCAGTCCTATCTTTACCACTGGCGCACATATTTAATATTTCTTCTTTGGTAGGAAGTTTTGACATTCCTTTTGGTGGTGATTCTAAATCTGATAGAGTTTTAGTTAATTTGTTAAGTTTTGTTGAAGTTGCAAGACTAGCGTTCTCAGCATCTCCAAATCTTAATATAGAATCAGCTTTTTCTACAGAGCGTCTTAGGTCAATAGCATTTTTTAGTATTTCTACTGTTTTACTGTCTATTTTTTTATTAGTTAGCAAATCTTGTATTTCTTTTTCTGCGCTACCTGTTCTAAATATCCTACCAAAAAAGCCTTTTGGCTGGATATGCGATTTAATTTTTTCAAATTCTTTACCTTCTGGAAGAGACTCCGCTAACATTTTTAAACTATCTTTGGTCCCTTTTAGGTCGTTGGCAAGGCCAGAATATCTAAAGCTATTAAAGGCGGTGTTAGTTTCCTTACCACCAACTGCTTTCATAGCTTTTTTGGTGCTTCTAACTATTTCAGGATCATCTCCAGCTCCTAAAGGCCCAGAATTGAAAGTATTACAGTGTAAATTTTTATCTGGTCCAACCCATTCTTGAGCTTGTTTTGCATTACCATTTGTAATATCTTGTCTTGCGTCTTTATCTCTGGCCAAAGAAGCTAATGTACCGGCGTGTTTGGAAGTATGGAGTACTTCTAACTCTCCTTTTTCAGAGATAGCAGTGATTTTTTCAAAAGCATTTTTCATCCCAGCGATTTGTCTTAGCTGGGTGGGGATTACATGTTCTCCGGCGGCAATTTTACCTGCGTATTTTTTGCACAATGCTTGTTCCCATTTTGGCATCGCAGTATACCATGATGGTTTATTTGGGTTATTATCATCCGCTATAGCCGCATACTGTTCTTTTTGACTTTTTGTTAGGCCCTTCATTGCCACTTCTGCTTCAACCACGGTATGTGTTTGTCCATTATGCTTAATTGAAGAAACTGTTACTATGTTAGAGTGTTTATCATTAAAATTTTGAAAGTCTTTAGCAACATTTAGTTTGTTATAAGCATTTGGTATTCCTTGGTCTTCAAGGAATTTGCCTAGACTTTTTGTTTCTTTTTTTAAAAGTCCTGCTAATTCTTCCTGAGATTTCCCACTATGTTGGCTGGACAAGTTATTCATAAAGTCTAAGGCCTTCTGCTGCAGAGCGGCTTTTAATTCAGGTTTGCCTTCTATAGTTGCAATGTCTATACTAGCTCTTACAGCATTTAGATATTGCATTTCAAAAGCTTCGGTTTCCCGAACAGGTGGAGTTAGAGCTCCTCTAGCATCCCTTACCACTATTGGAACATTATCTTTAATCACTTCGTGTATTACTATACCTGTCTTAGCATCTCTTAAACGCTCAAGACTTTGTAGTGCTTCTTCAAATCTTCCTTCTGACACAAATGTTCTTGCCGCATCACGATGTTTCTGTAAATCTTCTCTAGTAACCCCCTGACTTTCTTGATTAGCTTGCAGGAATTCTTGAGCTGCTGTTAGGGTAGCTTCTTTATCAGACTTAAATTTATCGTGGATGGTTGATTTTGACATATTCAATCGTATTTGGATTAATTTTAATGTGTATATCTATACTGAATTGTATGCACATTAAAATTATTAATTCAACTTAAAAATGAATTAAGCTGTATATGTTTTTTAAACTAATTGTCTTTGTTATATAGATCACCTGATAAGTTATAAAAGTTATAATAGCAATAGGTACGGCTGGTTTAGATAAAATTGCTGCAATTGCTCAAATTATTCACATGCAAATTATCAGCACATAATATCTCTAGCTATAAAAGTGAAAGATTCTCTTGCTGAATATATAATAAATAGTAAACTACAAACATTTATAACAGCAACAGATCTATCTGGTTTAGACAGAATTGCTGGTATTGCTCAAATTATTTATGTTTAACAAATAATAAATAAAATTATGAAACTAACAAGGCCAGATTGGATTAGAGTTAAGGCCCCAAATTCAAAGGAATATCACAATACTAAGGCGTTAATTAGCGGGCTTAAGCTGAATACTGTATGCGAAGAGGCTGCTTGCCCAAATATTGGTGAATGCTGGCAAAAAAAACATGCAACTGTTATGATACTAGGCTCAGTTTGTACCAGAGCTTGTTCATTTTGTAATGTAGCAACTGGTCGCCCCGATTTGCTGGATCCGCATGAGCCAGAAAGACTTGCAGAAGCAGTAGGAAAACTTGGTCTTGAACATGTAGTCATAACTTCCGTAGATAGAGATGATTTGCCTGATGGCGGGGCTACGCATTTCGCTAATTGTATAGCACATTTGCGAAAATCTTCACCAAATACCACTATTGAAATCCTTACGCCTGATTTCTTAAAAAAGGAAGGAGCTGTGGAAATAGTAGTTAAAGCAAAACCAGATGTATTTAATCACAATATCGAAACAGTACCTTCTTTGTATAAAAAAATCAGGCCGGGAGCTAGATATTTTCATTCTTTAAATTTACTTTATAAAGTAAAAAAATTGGATCCAGAAATATTTACAAAATCGGGTGTTATGGTTGGTCTCGGTGAGACCGATTCTGAAATTATCCAAGTAATGGAGGATTTAAGAGCTGCTGATGTTGATTTTATTACTATTGGTCAATATTTGCAGCCAACAAAAAAACATGCTGAGATTGCAAGATATGTCACGCCAGAGCAGTTTAAATATTTTGAACGAGTTGCTAAAACAAAAGGATTTTTGATGGTATCTGCATCGCCACTCACTAGATCTTCTTACCACGCTGGTGATGATTTCAAAATGATGAGAGAAGCTCGTCAGAATGCTCTTCAGTAAAAGTTATACTTATCTACATTTTTCTAAAAATTCTTCGTTTGAACTAATGTGTTGATTGAAACTATTTATTTTGTATAATTGCTTTTGTAGTTATTGATTTTGGTGAATATTTATGCAAAAAATCTCGTTTATTAGTGTTGTTGTAGCGTTGTCTTTTTTAGTGAGTGGCTGTTTGCCTACTATTTTTACGGGGGCTACAGTGTCTGCTGTAGAACTTGCAAAAGACAGACCAGCAGGCGAGGCCCTAACAGATATGAGGATAGCATCTGCGATAAAAGGGTCATTTATAAAAAATAATTTCAGGGAATTATATACCAAAATTAAAGTAGAAGTAGTGCAAGGTAGGGTTCTATATACAGGGGTGGTAGACAAGGAAGAAGATATAATTAGCGCTGTTCAGATTGCATGGAACCAAGAAGGTGTCGTTGAAGTTGTGAATGAGCTCAAAGCAGATAAGAGCAGTGGTAAATTTGATATTGTCCAATATACTAGAGATAGTATGATTACGAGCCAAATAAAATCAAAAACTTTTATGGATAGGGGGATAAAATTTGTTAATTACACGGTCATTACTTTGAATGATGTTGTTTATCTATTTGGTATAGCAAGATCAGAGGAGGAGCTCGAGAAAGTAGCTAATATAGCTTCTAATATTAATGGAGTCCAGAGAGTGGTTAGTCATGTTAGAGTAAATGAATCTGCTGCTAAGGTCAAACCTTCTAAATCGACTCAGGATAATGAGTCCGGAACATTGTTGATTGATGAAGGAGAGTCTTCTGATTTCAAAAATGATCAAGATTCAGTAGATAGTTGGTAAATTCGGAATATATGTTTTGTGAGAAACTATTTGTGTATATTCATAAGCTAGGTTCTTTTGTAGCATTACTGCTTCTTGTATTCTCATTATGTTCTTGTCAAAGCAATTCAAAATCACTCCGTAATTTATCCAAAGATGATAGGAATAACACAAAGTATAAAGGGCATTTCAAGGTAGGAAGTCAGTATAATATCAAGGGTAAACCCTATAAGCCAAAAAAGTATAATAAATATTCTAAAGTTGGCAAAGCTTCGTGGTATGGTCACAAAGATGGATCACACGGCAAGAAAACAGCTAACGGCGATATATATAACAAACATCTATTAACTGCTGCGCACCCGACTCTTCATATGCCATGTCTAGTTAAAGTAAAGAACTTAGAAAATGGTAAATCTGTCATAGTTCTTGTTAACGATAGGGGGCCTTATTCTGGTGGTAGAGAAATTGATGTATCAGAAAAAGCTGCTGTATTACTTGGCTTTAAAAACAAGGGTGTTGCTCAAGTAAAAATTCAGTATTTGCATTCATAGACACAAAAACTATTAAACACTTTTGGTCTTACTGATAAGGAGGGATTTACATCAAAGAAATCCTTGCCAAATAAAAAATGCAGTGTTAATTGTCATGTAAAACTTGTAAATCTTAAATATGGATATAACGTTGATTCTTGATTTATGTAAGTATCAATACCAAATTATTAAATGCTTTTGTATTAATTTAAACAAACTAAGATGGATAGGTCTGTAAAATTATATATTTTTCTGTGTAGTTTGTTTTGTACTATTGTTATTACTGGTAATTTGATTTTTCAAAAATTTGTAACTGTTAATATTTTATCTTTGGAATTCGAATTATCAGTTGGGGTTTTGTTATATCCTGTCACTTTTCTTATTTCTGATTTGACGGCTGAATTTTATGGCAATCAACATGCCAATCATATGATCAAAATGTCAGTTTTATGTAGTTTGATTGTCATGGGTTTGATCATGATAGGAGATTATTTTCCGGCGACCTCTTGGTCAAATATTGACGATGCTAGCTTCCACAAAATGTTTAGTGTATATGGTATAGCGTCAGTTGCGTCGATAGTGGCTACTTTTTTTGCGCAAGTTGTAGATGTACAGATTTACTGCTATTTGAAGACTTTAACAAAATCCAAGCATTTATGGCTTCGAAATAATCTTAGTACAATACTTGCTCAAATATTAGATACTATAGTGGTGCTAACAATACTTTGCTTTGCTGATATTTTATCTTGGGACAATTATTATAAAATAGCTGCGAACTCTCTTGTATTTAAGATAATAGCAGCTCTGGCTGACACGCCATTTTGTTATCTTGGATATTATTTGATTAAAAAATTTGTTGTTATACCAAATCACTATGAAATTGAATCGGTATAACAAAATAGGGGGCTAATAAAATTCCGGTTTATTCATTGTTTTGCGCCATTGCAAGGTTAGGTAAAATAAGATTAAACAGATAAAAAGTAAAATTGTGAATAATATTGAGAAATTATTAATATCATTGCTATGCAATGAAGAAATCATGAAACTAACTAGTGCAGTAATTAAATAATATAAAGACCCAAAAATTGCTCCAGCGCTGCCTGTCACTTTGTAGTAATCTTCAAGTGCATGACGAAGTAACATTGGAACGAATAAGCTATGTCCCATTAAATGAATAGTCATGGGGACAAAAATGAGGAGAGCAACTGTATCTGCTGTTGAATTATCATTAATTATAAATGAGCTAGCAAGTAATAGCACACATCCAATCGAACTGAAGATAAGGCCAATAATTTTTACCTTAAAAGTGTTCACAAATTTTTTAATTAGTCTTCTGCTGATTATACTACCTATTAGATTCGCTCCGCTTAGAAAAAGGAATAATTGACCATAATTAGATGGTGACATTTTTAAATTTTCAATAAATATAAATGGCGCTTGAATATAAAAACCGAAGCAAATGCCATTAAATGCTCCAACCATAAATGAGTAACTTAGCAATATTTTATCCCGGAGAGCTATTTTTAAAACGCTAAAAAATCTATTATTTCGTGCAACACCAGTATATGCATTAGTTTCTGGCAAGAATTTTATATAAATCAAGAGTAATATAGAG
>CAMCTQ010000030.1 GCA_945878545.1 Rickettsia typhi | reverse complement strand
TGAACCAGCAGCACGGCACGTACAATTGGCTGAAATGGTTATTTAAAAAGCAAAACGACTAGTTGAACATAAGAAGGATGTTGTGATACTATTAGATTCTATTACTAGGTTAGCAAGAGCTTATAACACGGTAGTGCCATCGTCTGGAAAAGTTTTGACAGGGGGGGTTGACGCAAATGCATTACAAAGACCCAAGAGGTTCTTTGGTGCTGCGCGTAATATAGAAAATGGTGGCTCTCTAACAATTATTGCTACTGCATTAATTGAAACAGGTTCCAGAATGGATGAAGTAATATTTGAAGAATTTAAAGGTACCGGTAATTCTGAGATTGTTCTGGATCGTAAAATTGCTGATAAAAGAATTTATCCTGCAATTGATATTACTAAGTCTGGTACTAGGAAAGAGGAATTGCTTGTTGATAGAGCAATACTTTCGAAAATGTGGGTACTTCGTCGTATTATCAACCCTATGGGTACTGTTGATGCAATGGAATTCTTACTTAGCAAGTTTAAGGAGACTAAAACTAATAACGAGTTCTTTAATTCAATGAACTCTTAACCATAATTATTTTATAGGAGGATTTTATGCACAGAAGACCAAAAATATCTTTAATAGGTGGTGGTAATATTGGTGGTACTTTAGCTCATATTTCAGCTTACAAAGCTCTTGGAGACGTGGTATTATTTGACCTTGGGACTGGCAAAGCTAAGGGTAAGGCTCTTGATATTGCACAGAGTAAGACTTTAGATGGTTCAGACATTAATGTAATGGGAACAAGCAGTTATGCAGATATAAAGGATTCGGATGTAGTAATTATTACAGCTGGTATTCCAAGAAAACCAGGTATGAGTAGAGATGACCTAGTCGCTACTAATGCAAATGTTATGAAAGAAGTTGCGCAAGGTATAAAAAAATATGCTAGCAATGCTTTTGTAATTGTTATTACCAACCCACTTGATGCTATGGTATATGTTTTGCAGCAAGAAAGCGGATTATTACCAAATAAAGTTGTTGGTATGGCTGGTGTTCTTGATTCAGCAAGATTTAATTATTTCTTAGCTGAGGAATTCAAAGTTTCAGTTGAGAATATAAATAGTTTTGTGCTTGGTGGACATGGAGATTCTATGGTTCCTTTAGTTAGATATTCAACTGTAGCTGGTATACCAGTTCCTGATTTGATCAAAATGGGCTGGAGTACAAAAGAAAGAATCGACGCAATAATTAACCGTACCAAAAATGGCGGCGGTGAAATAGTTGCACTACTTGAAACTGGTTCAGCTTATTATGCGCCTGCAGTATCAGCAATTGAGATGGCTGAGAGTTATTTGCATGATAAACGCAAAATCATGCCTTGCGCTGCTTATTTAAATGGCGAATACGGCGAGAAAGGTATTTATGTTGGTGTGCCAGTAGTTATAGGCAAGAATGGTGTTGAGAAAATTGTTGAAATTGAACTCACTAAAGAAGAGAAAGATAATTTTACTTCTTCAGTTAATGCTGTTAAAGAACTAGTGAAGAGCATTAAGTAATTCATCTAACCAAATTTAAAAAGTCATTCTGGGTGTAAATTCAGGATGACTTTTATCTATACTAGGACTTAACCAATGAAACTCTCTGATTTTGACTTTTATCTTCCTCCTGAATTAATAGCCCAAGAGCCATTAAAAGAAAGAGATCAATCAAATTTAATTATAGCTTCTGAAGATAATAAAATAGTAAAATTTGCTAATATTATTGATTATTTAAATCCTGGTGATTTAATGGTTTTTAATGATAGTAAGGTTATAAAGGCAAAGCTTACGCTGTTCAAGGCAGGAAAAAAAATTAATATTAACTTGAATAAACCGTCGTCAACCAAGCATTCTTGTCGGGCATTTGCTAAACCTGCTAAGAAGTTAATAGTAGGTGATGAATTCTTCTTTGATAATCATAAATTAATTATTACCGATAAGTTTGAATTTGGGGAGATAGAAGTCAGCTTTGTACTAGATGGAATTGAGATCTTTACTTTTCTTGATCAATATGGCGAGGTGCCTTTGCCACTGTATATCAAAAGGGAAAGAACAAATGAACAAGATTTTTCAAGGTACCAAACTGTTTATAGCTTCGAGAAAGGTTCTGTTGCAGCTCCCACAGCTGGTCTGCATTTCACTTCAGAATTACTGGAAAAAATAAGAGCCAAAAATATTGAAATTCAGTTTGTGACTTTGCATGTTGGTGCTGGCACATTTTTACCAGTTAAAACAGAAGATATAAAAGATCATAAAATGCATTCCGAGTATTCTCATATCACTCCATCCGCGTGCGAAGCAATTAATAAAGCAAAATCGGAAGGAAGGAGAATCATAGCAGTTGGCACAACTGCACTTAGAAGTTTAGAATCTTGTAGCCATAATAGTAAATTGTATCCTGCTGCTAAGGAGACCGATATATTCATAACTCCCGGTTATAAATTTCAAATAGTAGATAGTTTAATTACTAACTTCCATTTACCGAAATCTACTTTGTTTATGCTAGTTTGTGCATTTTTTGGATCTCAGGAAATTAAAGATTTATATAAATATGCTATAGATAATAAGATGCGTTTTTTTAGCTATGGCGATGCAATGATGCTTCATGGTTCTGTTGCATCTATTCTTAAACAACAGATGCAACAGAACCGGTAATAGAATTAGCCCTTTAATAAAAATACACACTTACATTAGAACAATGTATTATTTTTATTAGAAAAATTAATCTAAATCAAGGACGAAGGCCTCCTCTCCTGCTAATAGAGGTTCTTCAAATCTTGAAGGAAAGTCCTCAGAAAAAATGTAACTCTCTAAGTTATCGAGCTCTCCTATATCCTGATGAGCTATATTGGTTGCAAATGACAAATTCCCCTTTGTATCAACATCAACTCCTAAAAAATTTCCTGTGAAGTGAGAATGACCATTTTCATATGAAGCTAGTCCATTGACAAATGAAGCTAAGGCTGGTAGATCATCCGCTATTACCGACTGTAGTTCCGGTTCTGCAGCAACATTAGCCCACATACCAAAAGGAAATGTTTGTGGCAACATTGCTAGATCAGGTGCAAGAGTTTTAATAAATTCAACAGTCATTTTTTGTAAATTAATTTTCCCATCTGCTTCCCTGATGGTATTAATTTTTTCTTGCAGATTTTTTATAGCCATTTTATGTGTAGCGCTTTCACTCTCTATAGCCTCAATTACCTTTTCTGACTTTTTTTCGCTGATAGCTTTGTCTAATTTTTCTTGATCTTTTTTGGCCAGTTTATCAGCCTCTTGAAGTAGTTTTTTCTCACATAGTTTGAAAATCGTCTCACTATTCCAAGCAACAGTCATCGCTTTCAGGAATTTTACAGTACTTGACTCTGAGTCCAACATAAGACTAGAAAATTTAGGGGTATTTTCTAAAGTAATATCTCGAGGTTTGGCTCCATCTTTTCCTTGTAATGCTACAAAATTACTAAATCCTTTAACAGAAGTAAAGGAGTCCAATAGCTCAATAACAGAGCCATGAGTAGGTTTATAATTATGTCCCCCTACATATGTATATAAATCTGAGTTTGCAAATATTTGAGGATTGGTACCAAAGCAATTCATTAATTCTTGTGATTCTTTTAATCCATAAACAAGAGAACCATTATCACCGTATGCTTCCATGAATTGAGTCAGGCTGATACCTTCTTCCATTCCTTCTGTTAGAGAAATTTCTTGCCTCATCATAGACTCATAAACTGGATGATCACCATCTCCTGTACCATTTTGACCAAGAATATAAGTAATCTTAATATTATCACTTAAGTATCCATCTGCACGCATGCATTCCACAAGAGTTTTAATAATATTAAGTCTTATTAATGGATCTCCGTCACCAACGACCATAGCAACATTCACTGGGTTCCCGACTGCTTTTACAGATATAATATGACTAAGGGCTTTTAATATTTGAACAACCCCCCTTCCATCATCAGTTTCTGCATCGTTAACAATAACAATTGCTTTACCTGTTGTTGCGGCTATTTCCAAGTCACCACCTATCTCCCATATTGGAAGTTGTGATTGATCTACATTTTCTTTTTTTCCATCGTCTTTTTCTTCTTTAACTTCTCTCTGTTTCATAAAACCTCTTTTAAAATCAATTATAAACTTGTCAGTTGATTAGTGCTGACATTACCAAAAGTAGAATAATTACAATATAATTGTAATTACCGTTTACTAGTATATCACTTAATTAAGATAGTCAATTATTAAATCAGTAGTATCCTTGAGATCCACTTCTTTCACCTAAAGGAAGGAGATTCCTAAGGTATGAGTGGTGTGTTACTCGCCTACATTAAAAATAATATAAATGCTATCTAAATCTAGCCCATAACAATTTATACCAATTTTATCAATTCCTTATCCTACAACAAAGTCCTTGCGCCCTGATGATAAATGATCTATTATACCGTAGATATTGTAGTTAATTTAGTCGAATTTAACGCTTAGAAATTATAAAACAATGATAATATTATCATTGTTTGGCTTATCAAAGCAGTGTAGATGTCTGATCAATTAAGTTTTCCAATGTTTTTTGACGCGGGGTGGAGCAGTTTGGTAGCTCGTCAGGCTCATAACCTGAAGGTCGTTGGTTCAAATCCAGCCCCCGCAACCAGCTCTAGAGATCAAATATTCTTTATTATAATCAATAAAAATTTAAAGCCAGATCACTTGCTGATATATTTATCAAGCAACTGATTAAAAATAATACAGATCTTGCTTAGTATATCTATTCTAGACTAACCTAATCATATATTATAAGTAAAATATTCAACTGACTTTACTATAATATTAATTTGTATAGGTGTAAGAATAAATAAATGGCAAAAAGTAAAAAATCAAATTTTGAAGTATTAGAAGAAAATAGAAAGGCAGTTATGGGGTTTGCGGACAGCATTCTTCCAAGACAAGATGGTGATATAATAAATATTGGAGACAAATTAAAACAAGCTGCAGCAAGTGTAGAAACTGGGGACCTAACAGCAGCCATTCGGATGCTTGACCAAATTAAGGATAACAAAATAGGTATAGTTTGGCATGAAAGTCCTGATTTGGGTAATGGCACAAAAGCATTAGTTAGGGATGCCAGAGGCGTTACCACCGACAAACAAGCCTTGCAAGTGGATGCTGGAGAAAAATATGCAATGCAGGTTTTAAACGAGGTCAGGGCTGGTATTGATTTAATTGAGAAAGCAAATATTGATCCTGCTGCCAAAGAATTAGCTAAGAAAAAATTAATGCATATAGCTACTAGCTCTATTGAAAATGTAGATAATTTACCAAAAAATATTCAGCAGTATAATACTAGGATAGTTAATGTGCTAGAACAAGCTGGCATTGAAGATGTATCAAAGAAATTGATTTTTGCAAAAGAGGTTGCCAATTTTAAAGATGAACATAACCATATAGTTACCTTAACAACCGCAAAAGATTCTACTGGTAAATCGCATACAGTAACTGAGGCAGAAATCATGCTAAATGGTTTAACCGAAGCTCAGAAGAATCAGTGGCAAGCAATTTCAAAAACAACAAAAGATAATCCTAAGACAAAATTATCTGGTATGGATTGGTACAATAACATGCCTCCATATAAGCAAGATTTACTTAGAGAGGTTGCAGCAGATGTAGCTACTGGTAATAAGGTAATACCAACTCAGCTACTTAGTGATGTGCCTGGAATTAAAAATGCTTATCAAAAAGTAACAGCGGTAAGAAGTCCAGATCAATCAGATTCAACTATTATATCTCAAACTCTTCATTGCGGTACCCCAGCAACTAAAATAAAAATTACTGATAAAACTGAGAAGCAGGCTATTGTTGATGAACAGGTTAAGCAATTGCAAACTTTTGTTCCACCTGGTGAATCAGTGAATCTGAATATTCTTACTAGTAAAACTCCGTTTAATGCGCGTGGAGAAGATTTTATTCAGGATCAGTTAACAAAAACTGCAAAAAATGTAGGAAATGTTAAAACTTCTGCTTCTCCTGTTAATAGATGGCAAATATTTGGTGGTGGTAGAGATCATTCAGAATTTAGGGATACATTAAAAGATATTGGGGCAGATTTAGCAAAAAACAAAGATACTCAGAATGTTGGTAAATTCCTAAAGAATGGCAGTTCAATGCTTGAAAATTTAGCTGAGAAACTATCTTTTGGTAAATATAAATCGACAGAGACAAGAGCAAAACAGGAAATTGCAGCATTGGAATATCCTCAATTGGGGAATGTTTTAAAGGAAGCTATGAATGCCAGAAATTTAGTAGATAGTAGTACTATTTTTACTAAAGGAAATGTTAATTTGAAAGTTGGTGCTGCAATGAATATAGTAGAAAGTGCAGTGAAATTAGAAACTGGTCCATTGCACGCAATATTAGACAAAGAAACAACAAGTAAAGTATCTAACCGTGTTGATTTTTGTAAAAGTGGTAAAGACAGAACAGGCTATTTGCAGACTAAGAATACACATGAGGCGGTTTCCAATTATCTTGGTGTTGATCCTCGTTCAGAGAGAGGACAACAAAATATGATGAGCCAAGTATCTGGTGGGCATACTCAAGAAATGGCTGGTGTACAGGGTGGAAGTATAGGATGTCATTCAGTAAAAACAAATCCTGAATTTGGTTTAAGTAGCGATCCTCAGGACCAGGCGATTAGTGGGGTTATTAACCAAAAATCGTCTAGTTTTAATAGCAAGATTAAAGTGTCTAAAAAAAATGTAGAAGGAATCATAGAAAACTTTGAAAAGGGATTTAAAGCAAAAGAAGCGTCTAAGACTAGAACACGTAGTAGCGAAATTGTTAAATCGGCTGAGCCTAAAGTAGCGGAGCTAGTTAAGACTAGATCACGTAGTGCAACAATCAGTGAATCAACCAAACCAAATCTCACTCCAGCAGTTAAAGGCAGTACAAAGGGAAGATCTAATTCGATCTAATAACAAAACAATGAAAATAATTTCTGGGAAACATAAGAATAGAATAATTCCAACTATTAAAACGGCGGATTATAGACCTACGACTACTAAATTCCGAGAAGCATTATTTAGTATAATGGCTTCAGGGGAATTCTTTGACTTGCAGCCAATAGTTAATGCGAAAATACTGGATTTATTTTCTGGTACTGGGATATTGTCTTTTGAGTCATTATCCCGTGGTGCTAAAAATGTGACCTTTGTTGATAATAACCCTAACCACTTAAAATTAATTGAAAAATTTGCTAATAAAATAGGGGAAAAAGATAATATCGATTGTCAATTAGCTGATGCTTCTGCTCTTACTAAATCTACAAGGCAATATAATATTGTTTTCATGGACCCACCTTACTATAATAACTTATGCGTAAAAACTTTGACCTGTCTAATTAAGAATAATTGGTTAGAAAATAATGCAATTATTGCTATGGAGATGGAGAAAATGGCTAGGATCGTTTTAGAGAATTTTCCGAATTTGCATTTGCTCAAAGAAAAGATTTACGGTAACAATAAGTTATTAATAGTAAGATATGAGCAAAATTAAAAAACTTTTCTCCTGTAGTAATTGCGGCAGTATGTCGAATAAGTGGCTTGGTCAGTGTCCTGATTGTGGTCAGTGGGGTTCAATTACTGAAGAAGTTGCATCTAGTAGCAAAATGCTTGCTCCAAAAACTGGCGTAGTTCAGGAATTAGATCTTCTGAGTACCGCAGTAATGGAAACTATGAGAACCAAAACTCCTATAGAAGAACTCAATAGAGTACTTGGTGGTGGATTAGTCAGTGGGTCCGCTATTCTTATCGGCGGTGATCCTGGTATTGGCAAATCAACTCTTTTATTACAACTATGCTCACGGCTTGCACAAAGTGATATTGGTTGCCTTTATATAACCGGTGAAGAGTCAACTAACCAGATAAAACTAAGGGCAAAAAGGCTTGAAATAAACGATAACAAAACAGGTTTGCTCGCTGCAACTAATGTTGAGGATATAATTTCCACTATCGACAAACATAAGAATGAATTAGATCTAGTAGTTATTGATTCTATTCAAACTGTTGCTACTAATGAATTATCATCAGCTCCAGGAACGGTATCTCAGATAAGGGCTTCAGCACATTTATTAATCAACTATGCTAAACAAAATAATATTACTTTGCTTCTTGCTTGCCATGTAAATAAAGATGGTCAACTTGCTGGTCCAAAAGTTCTTGAGCATATGGTAGATACTGTCTTATATTTTGAAGGCGATCATAATAATCATTTCAGGATCTTACGTTCAATAAAAAACCGTTTTGGTGGAGTGAATGAGATTGGTGTTTTTGAAATGACTTCTGTGGGTTTAGTCGAAATTACCAATCCATCGGAATTATTTTTGATGGAACGTGAAAATAATGTTAGTGGTACTGCTGTGTTTGCTGGGACTCAAGGCTCACGGCCATTACTTATTGAAATTCAGGCTCTAACATGTCCTACTACTATGCCAACGCCAAGGAGATCTGTTGTCGGCTGGGATGTAAATAGACTATCTATGATAATAGCTGTTCTTGGGGTAAGATTTGGCTTAAATTTATCTTCTCATGAAGTATATTTAAGTGTTGCTGGTGGTTTAAAAATAACAGATCCAGCGGCTGATTTGGCCGTGGCAGCTGCTCTTATTTCGGCTGCGAGTAATATTGCTCTTCCAGCAAAAAGTATCTTCTTTGGTGAGGTGGGACTCTCTGGCGAGGTTAGAAAAGTTGCACAAACTGAAGCAAGGATCAAAGAAGCTTCGAAACTTGGATTCGAAAGAATGTTTTGTGCAACTAAAGAGAATTTGACGGATTCTATTGAACCAATTATCCATTTAAAACAACTAAAGGGTCTAATTCTTTAAAAAAAATATCTAATAATTATTGTGAAATAATTAATAACATGTAAAATTATACAACCTTTGAATTATTTCCAGTTTTGAATTTAACTAATAATTAAAATTTTCGTTATTTTTTTGTCTAACCACTAATAGTTGATATTGTTAGAATTTTTTATCTCTGTATATTTATCGGCATTACTAAAAAATAATAAGTTAGAGGAGTTATGGAGTATATTGATGTAGGAATAGTGTTTAGTTTTTTAATGATAACATTGGCTATAGGGGTTGGAAGTAGTGGTAAAATAAAAACTCTTAAAGATTATGCTCTAGGAGGTCGTAACTTTACTACAGGGGCTCTTGTCGCAACCATCGTAGCAACCTATTCGAGTGCCAGTGGATTTTTTATTGATTTAAATACTACTTATACTGATGGTCTTTTTTATATTGTAGCTGGTTTGTGCATGGGTATACAGCTACTGATTACAGGCTATATTCTAGTTCCTAGAATGGGTGAGTTTATGGGGAAAACTACCATTGCTGAAGCTATGGGAAGTCTATATGGAAACGAAGTGAGGGTTATTACGGCTATTGCTGGAACAATTGGCGCAGTTGGCTCAATAGCAGTTCAGTTTAAAGCATTTGGTAGTATCACTGCGTATTTTACTGGGATATCTCCTACAGAATCAATTCTTATTGCGGGAGCTATAGTAACACTATATTCAGCTTTAGGAGGGATTAGAGCAGTTACAACCACTGATATTCTACAGTTTTTTACTTTTGGGTTTGTGATACCATTAATCGGAATAGTCATTTGGAATGAAATCTACTTTGATAATGGTTCTGTCGAGCGTGTCTTGCAACTTGATAATTTTAAACCAAGTGAATTATTGAATACAGATAATGTCAAATTTTGGCCAATGATTTCCTTGATGTTCTATTTTACCTCACCTACGTTGCTACCGGCAATTTATCAGAGGATTCTTATAGGTAAAGATTTACGCCAAGTAAGAAAAGCATTTATTATATCAGGAGTTCTATGTACTATTATACTGCTTGCAGTAGCTTGGATTTCTTTTTTGGTACTGAGTGTTAATGATAAACTTGAGCCCAATGAATTGCTAGGTTTTATAATAGATAAATATACATTTGTTGGTTTAAAAGGCTTGATAATAATTGGTATTATAGCAATGGCGATGTCCACTGCTGACTCGCATATGAATGTTTCATCAGTTTTGTTTTCCAACGATATATGTGGTCCATTAAAAATAGGTAATAATAGACAATTGCTTTTATCTAAATGGTTTTCTTTTATTTTAGGATCTGGGGCTATTATACTAGCTCTTTCCCAACAAGATCTTTTATCAATTATTTTATCTGTAAATAGCTTTTATATGCCAGTAGTTACAGTTCCATTACTTGCAACGATAATGGGTTTTCGTAGTTCTAAAACATCTGTTTTGATTGCTATGTCAGCTGGTTTCTCGACAGTTGTTATATGGAAATTTTTTGCTATAAAAGCTGATCCTATTTTTTGCGGAATGGTAATAAATCTTATTTTCTTGATAGGTAGTCATTATCTCTTAAAACAAGAAGGTGGTTTTGTTGGAATAAAAGACAGAGCATCTTATAATGAACTTTTTGTTCAAAATGCTATAGAAAGTGCTGATAGAAAGAAGAAATATAAAAACTTTAGTTTTGTTGAATATTGTAAAAGAAATTATCCAAATGACGAGATATCTTGTAGCGGACTTGGTATATATTTTATTGTTTTTACGGTTACTACAATGTATTCAACCCAGTCTGAACTATTAGTTCAAAACAGAAATATTGCATTAGGGATGTATCAAATAATGATGATAACGGGGGTACTAATTGCGACGTATCCAATATGGCCTTTAAATATAAGAAGGGAA
>CAMCTQ010000029.1 GCA_945878545.1 Rickettsia typhi | reverse complement strand
GGTATTTTAAGCAAAAGCTGAAGGTCTACGATCGCAAAGACTCAGATTGCTATTCCTGTGGAACAAAAATAGTTAAAATAGTACAAAGCGGAAGAGCAACGTATTTTTGTCCTGTTTGTCAAAATTAGAACTTTACTTCTCAATAGGATAGTTCGAATCTTGCCACGCTTTAAACCCACCTATAACTAATTTTACTGGATAGCCTAGATTAGCAAGTTTTCTGCAAGCTTTCTTACCACCGCCACATAGTAGTTCATAACAATATACATAGTTAAAAGTATCCTTTCTTAGGCCTGGATATTCTTTCTCATCTCCAGCAAAACTATTATATTTATCCATTGGTAAATTAATTGCTCCTGGTATATGTCCCTCTAAATATTTACTTTCAGATCTAATATCTACTATAACTACATCTTTTTTGTTTTTAATTGCGTCATTTACGCCGTACGGATTAATTGTAAAATTAAGTTCATCATCAAAATATAGAGCAGCCTTTGCAGTATCCTGGACTGAATTTTTTGGAGTTGATTCTTTTTCATCGTTACAACAATAAGCTGATGATACAGTAACTAATGAAGCTATAAAAATGGCAGCAATCTTTTTGATTTGGTTCATATTGATAATTCTCATTTAGTATATTTTGTAACTAAGCTATAAATGTTTATTTATAAATGTAAAGAACTTTTGCGTAGAATTCTTGCATACTATAGAGTAATTTGAATTAAAGAAGAAAATATTATGGAATTCAAAATAGTAACTTGGAATGTAAACTCGATCAATATGCGGATAGGGCATTTAATTGATTTTATAAAGAAGCATGATCCAGATATTATATGTCTGCAAGAATTGAAATGTGAAACCAGTAAATTTCCATATGAATTGCTATCTCATTTGCCATATAATTTATATGTTAACGGGCAGAAAGCCTATAATGGAGTAGCTATTCTATCAAAGATTCCAGCTGACGAAGTAAAAATTGATTTTGCAAATAATCCAGTTCCTGATCAAGCAAGATTTATTGAAATTTGTTTTAATAGTTTTATGGGGTTTACCAGAATAATATCTTTGTATGTACCTAATGGTGGGGATATTGGTAGCGATAAGTTTCAGATGAAATTAGATTTTTATGACCAATTTACCAATTACATAAATAATTTATCATCTTATGATGAAAAATTATTTATTGGAGCAGACTACAATGTAGCTCCATTTGATATTGATGTGTATGATCCGATTAATTTACAAGATACTACTTGCTTTACAGTTATAGAAAAGGCAAAAATGCGAACAATTTTAAATGCTGATTTCATAGATAATTTTAGAATTAAGCATCCAGAAAAAAAAGAATATTCATGGTGGGATTATAGAGCTGGTGCATTTGAGCAAAATAAAGGTATGCGAATAGATTCAATTGTTTCAAGTGTTACCGCATTACCATTTTTACAGGATTGTTTTATAGACTATACCACAAGAGGGCAAGATAAACCATCAGATCATGCGCCAGTGATAGCAATTTATGACGATAGAAAAGGTGTTTAGAGATAATAAATAACTTTATTTTCTTAAATTGACTAAACATATATATATTTTTTACATTGTATCGATTCACACAAAGTTCTATTTGACAGATTCGATCTTAAATCTTAGAATCAAGCACAGTGATGGTCGCGCAGTTGCGTCGAGTTTTTTGACGAGGAAAGTCCGGACTCCATACAGACATGATGCTGGATAACGTCCAGCGGGGCATCTTTAAGGATGTTTTAGGGAAAGTGCAACAGAAAGATACCGCCATTAATTTGGTAAGGGTGAAATGGTGCGGTAAGAGCGCACCGGATTTCTTGGTAACAAGAGTCGCTTGGCAAACCCCATCAGGAGCAAAATCAAATAGGCATGATCGAACTTGAGCTACTGTTTAGGTTCCTAGTTGTCTGTAACTAGACATCATGCGGGTAGATTGCTTGAGGTAAATGGTAACATTTATCCTAGATAAATAGCTGCGGTAGCTTCGGTTATACAGAATCCGGCTTATAGACCATCATTATAATTTTACAAGGCTATCTTTTAAGACATGTGTAAGTGACCTAAAATTTACGTAGAGAATAGAAAAATCACTGCAATTTTTTAAATATTTTGTCTTAGAATATGATCAAATTTTTTCATTACCCAATATGCCCTCTTTCACGTCAAATAAGAGTATACTTGAAAGAGCTTAATCTGGAAGTTGATACAATCAAAGAAGCTTATTGGGAGAGAAGGGAAGCATTTCTTAAGATTAATCCTGCATCGACTGTACCGGCAATAATCTTTGATAAGGAATCTATTGTTGGTTATTATCCAATTACTGAATTTTTAAACGAAAATTTTGACAATTTCTATCTAATGCCAAAAATTCTAAAGGAAAAAAATCTGGTAAGACAAGAAATTTACTGGTTTAACGAAAAATTTTACCGAGAGGTAAGTAAAATTATTTTTGAAGAGAAAATGATACGTCTGCTCAGAAGAGTTGGTGGTCCTAGAAGTGAATATCTTCGTCTGGCTAAAACAAATTTATTACATCATTTTAAATATTTAACATCTAGGTTAGAAACACACTCTTATATAACCTCAGAACAACTGACTTGTGCAGATATAGTGGCAGCTTCACATATCTCAACAATTGATTATTTTGGAGAGATAAATTGGGATAGCTTTTCTTTAATCAAGCAGTGGTATTCTATCATAAAATCTCGTCCAAGCTTTAGAGCTATTCTGCAAGATCATATAGCTGGTTTTACTCCGCAAAAAGATTACTCAAACCTTGACTTTTAGGGGATATATTCATTTAGCTTTTAAAAGCTATTAAACTGAAAAATATAATAAATAAATAAAGTATTGAATACCAAAATAGTCTTTTGGCTGCTTGGTTGTGCTCATTGTCCTTGAAGAGTCCAATTACATAATATAAGAAAACTAAACCAAGAACAATGGCAGTAATTAAATATAACCAATTGCTAATATTTAGAAAATAAGGCCATAAGCTTACAAAAAACATCAATATGCTATAAAACATGATTTGTTTTTTTGTATATAGTGCGCCTTTAATTACAGGCATCATTGGTACGTTACAATTTTTATAGTCATCTGATCTAAATAATGCAAGTGCCCAAGAGTGTGGTGGGGTCCAAATAAAAATAATAGCAAATAATGAAAAAGACTGCCACGATATGTCGCCATTTACTGATGCCCATCCAATCATCGGCGGTAGTGCGCCAGCCACTCCTCCAATTACTACATTTTGAATTGAAGTTCTTTTCAGCCAGATTGTATAGATATAAATGTAATATATTATAGTAAAAGCCAGCAAAACGGCTGAAACAATATTCACTGATAATGCCATCATAATTACTGAAATAGTTCCAGTAATTACACCAAATGCAAGTGCCTCATCAGCTTTTATGGCACCAGTAATTATCGGCCTTTTTTGAGTTCTCTTCATAATAGCATCGATATCTCTATCATACCACATATTGATCGCTGCTGCAGAACCAGCACCAATCGTAACGCATAAAATAGCTACGAAAGCGATTAAAGGATGGATGTGACCAGGGGCCAAAAACATTCCAGAGAAAGCAGTAAAAACCACAAGTGACATGACTCGTGGCTTCATTAGCATAAAGTAATCTTTAATTGAGCCACCTACATTGTCATCATAAGATAGTGTAGGTGAATTGATATTATTCATTATTTATTTAATAACAGGCTGTGTTTCAAAAGTATGGTATGGAGGAGGGGAAGGTACAGTCCATTCCAGAGTGTCAGCTCCCTCGCCCCAAGGGTTATCCTCACATTTTTTGCCAAATTTCAATGTATAAAAAATAATATAGACAAAGAAAAGAGCCCCGGCAAATGAGATATATGATCCTATTGACGAAACTAAATTCCATCCTGCAAAAGCATCCGGATAATCTGGGATTCTTCTCGGCATACCAGCTAGTCCCAAGAAATGCTGCGGGAAGAAAGTTAAATTAACACTAATAAAGGTAATCCAAAAATGTGTTTGTCCCATCCACTCAGGATATTGACGTCCTGACATTTTGCCGAACCAATAATAGAACCCAGCAAAAGCTGTGAATAAAGCACCAAGAGACATGGTGTAATGGAAATGGGCAACTACGTAGTAGGTATCGTGAAGAACGCGGTCTAAAGCTGAATTAGATAAAACAATACCAGTAACACCACCAACAGTGAATAAAAGAATAAAACCTATTGAAAATAACATTGGTGTTTTGAAAGAAATAGATCCACCCCACATTGTGGCTATCCAGCTAAATATCTTGATACCAGTTGGAATAGCAATAATCATTGTACCAGCTGTAAAGTATAAAAGAGCATTGTACGATAATCCGACGGTGAACATATGGTGTGCCCAAACTACAAATCCAACAAAACCAATGATAGCCATTGCTGCAACCATACCGGTATAGCCGAATATTTTCTTACGGGAGAATGTGGCAATTACTTGGCTTACAATACCAAATCCAGGAAGGATTATAATATATACTTCAGGATGCCCAAAGAACCAAAATAAATGCTGGAATAGAATTGGATCACCACCACCATCTGGTTTGAAAAAATGAGTGCCAAAATTTCTATCAGTAAGTAACATAGTGATTGCCCCAGCAAGCACTGGCAGAGCAAGTACAAGTAAAAATGCAGTAATTAATATAGACCATACAAATAATGGTAACTTAAACATCCCCATTCCTGGAGCACGCATATTGAATATAGTTACAATCATATTTATTGCACCTAAAATAGAAGACATACCAGCAAGATGTAAACTAAATATTGCCATGTCGACCGCAGCTCCTGGATGACCTGACAAATTGCTGAGTGGCGGGTAGATGGTCCATCCAGTACCAGCACCACCATCCGTTACACTAGATAAAACCAATAAAATAAGCGATGGAACTAATAACCAAAAACTTACATTATTCATTCTAGGAAATGCCATATCAGGAGCACCAATGAGTAATGGCACAAACCAATTGCCAAATCCTCCAAACAAGGCTGGCATAATCATAAAAAATACCATGATCAAAGCATGTGCAGTAATTAAAACATTATAAAATTGGTAATCACCACCAAGAAAATTTGAGCCAGGTACTGATAATTGTATTCTAAAAAGAACTGAAAATCCTCCGCCTATTAAACCAGCAATTATTGCAAGAATAATATACATAGTACCAATATCCTTGTGGTTTGTTGACATTAACCATCTTTTCAATCCCTTGGGAGCCGCATTTTCATGATCTGACATAGAAACTATCTTCCTTATTATTATAATTTTATCTGTTTAATTCACTTATTCTTTTGCAAAACTTATTTTTGATTCACCAGATGCTGTTTTTGTTCCAGTTTTTTTGACCCATTCCTCAAATTCTTCCTTGCTTACAACCTCAATAGCTATAGGCATGAATCCGTGATTTACACCGCATAATTCAGAGCATTGGCCATAATACACTCCCTTCTTATCTATTTTTGTCCAAGTTTGGTTGATTCTTCCAGGTACTGCATCAGTTTTTATTCCAAGAGATGGAATAGCAAAGCTATGAAGTACATCCGAGGCTGTTACTAAGAATTTTATAACTGACCCTTGTGGGATAATTACTCTGTTATCCACTTCTAAAAGTCTTATTTGCCCGGGTTTTAAGTCTTTCTCCTGAATTAAGTTACTGTCAAACTCAATATTACCGTGATCTGGATAAGAGTAACTCCAATACCATTGTGACCCAACAACTTTTACTATTACATCGGCAGGAGGGGAATGTTCAGCCATTTTAAGAATCCTAAATGAAGGAACAGCTATAATAATTAATACAATGGTAGGAATTAAGGTCCAAATAACTTCGATTGCAATGTTGTGAGTAAATTTTGCTGGGATAGGATTACGTTTAGCGCTAAATCTAAACATAACATAAATTAGCAATAGGGATACGAACACCACTATTGCTGTTATAATAACAAGGAGAAAATTATGAAAGGAATGTAGCTCTAACATAAGCGGACTAGCAGCTTCTTGAAAGTTTAGCTGCCATTCATATGGTTTGTCGGCATAAGATGTGGAAGTTTGCAATAAACTAAATATCAACAACAAAATTCTTATCATAAGTAATCCCAACAAATTTATATACGGTATTTTAAAATATATATTCCATTACATAATACATTTTTTTAGTTCGATCATAAAGAAATAAATCAACCTATTAGTTTTAATATATTAAAGATTTATAAGAAAAGTCGCACAAATATATTTTAGATATTAGGTAGATATTGTTTTAAATAAGCACCAGTATAACTTTCTTTACATGCTGCAATAACGGAAGGAGGACCTTCTATAACTATTTTCCCACCTTTTTCTCCGCCTTCTGGTCCTATATCTATAACATTATCAGCTGTTTTAATTACATCCATGTTATGCTCAATAACTAGCACCGTATTTCCCTTATCCACGAGTTTATGCAAAACATCAAGTAATTTTTTTATATCATCTACATGTAAGCCGGTAGTTGGTTCGTCTAAAATGTATAAAGTTTTACCAGTGGAACGCTTAGATAATTCTTTTGCTAATTTTACTCTTTGCGCCTCTCCCCCAGAAAGTGTAGTTGCTGATTGGCCAATCTTAACATATCCAAGACCAACCTCTCTTAATGTCGCTAATTTCTCATAAATGTTTGGTACTTTCTCAAAAAATGTTGTAGCATCTTCAACTGTCATATTTAAGACATCGGCAATATTCATGCCTTTGTACTTAACTTCTAAAGTCTCGCGATTGTATCTTTTACCATTACAAACATCGCAATTAATGTATACATCAGGTAAGAAATGCATTTCTATTTTAATTAGGCCGTCACCTTGGCAAGACTCACATCGACCGCCTTTTACATTAAATGAAAATCGTCCAACTTTATATCCACGTATCTTGGACTCTGGTAGATCGGTAAACCAATCTCTAATGGGGGTAAAAGCTCCAGTATAAGTTGCGGGATTTGAACGCGGGGTTCTGCCAATTGGAGACTGGTTAATGTCAATTACCTTATCTATATGCTCAAGCCCTTTTATTGATTCAAATTCTCCAGGATAGATTTTAGCCCTTGGTTCCAAGTACTTCAGTGCAGCCTTGTAGAAAGTATGAATTATTAACGAAGATTTACCGCTACCAGATACACCTGTTACCGCTGTAAAAGTGCCCAGTTTTAGTTTGAAGGTTAGATCATGTAAATTGTTTGCTTTTGCGCCTACTAATACTATCTCCTTGCCTTTGTGTCCTGATCTAATGTTAGCGGGAACTGGTATGAATTTTTTGCCGCTTAAATATTGACCAGTTATGCTTTGCTCAGATTCTTTAATTTTTTCTGGGGTGCCCTCTGCAACTATATTACCACCGTGAATTCCAGCGCCAGGGCCAACATCAATAATATGATCCGATTCAAGCATGGTCTCATCATCATGCTCAACTACAATAACAGTGTTACCAAGATCTCGTAAATTTTTTAGAGTAGCAATAAGACGTGCATTATCTCTCTGGTGCAAACCAATCGACGGTTCATCAAGTACATATAGAACGCCGCTAAGACCAGATCCGATCTGAGAAGCAAGCCTAATACGCTGACTTTCACCACCAGATAAAGTGCCAGATTCACGGGATAGGCTTAAATAATCTAAACCAACATTGATTAAAAAATCTAGCCTTTCACGAATTTCTTTAATAATCCGTTCTGCAATCAACTGTTGCTTTTTATCTAAAACTGAATTTAATTCATCAAACCATTTTTTAGCTTTGGTAATTGTTTTGTGAGAGACTTGACCAATATTTAAATCTCCTATTTTAATGCATAATGATTCAGATTTCAGCCTGTAACCACTACATTCCGTGCAATTATGTTTAGATTGGAAACGTGATAATTCTTCCTTCATCCAGGCGGTATCGACCCTACGGTGTTTTTCCTCTAGACTTGGTATTATGCCAGCAAAAGGTTGTTCTATTATTTCTGATTTTCGGTCATCATTATATTCAAACTTAATTTCTTCTTCTCCTGAACCATAAAATAAAACATGTTTTATTTCTTTGGGTAATTGGCAAAACGGAGTGGTTAATTTAAAATCGTAATGCCTTGCTAAAGAATCTAAAGTATCAAGGAAAAATTTAGACAAAGACTTGCTCCATGGTACAATGGCTCCGTCACTTATTGCTAGGCTATCATCTGGAACTATTAATTCTTCATCAAAGAAAGCCTCCTTGCCAAGGCCTTCACATTTTGGGCATGCACCAAATGGGCTATTGAAAGAGAATATTCTTGGTTCTATCTCCTCTAATCTAAATCCAGAAACAGGACAAGAATATTTCTCTGATAAGGTTATTCTATCTCCTTTTTTATAAGAAAGTTTGCACTCTTCTGGTAAGTCAACAATTTCTATATATGTAATACCATCTGCCATTTGCAGAGACATTTCTAGACTTTCAGCTATTCTGTTGCCAAGATCATTGTTTATCACAATTCGGTCAATAATAACCTCTATAGTATGTTTTTTGTTTTTGTCAATTTTGGGTAATTCATCTATTTCGCACAATTCGCCATTAAAAAACACTCTTTGGAAGCCGTGCTTTTTAAGATTTCCTATTTCCCTTCGAAATTCTCCTTTTTGTCCACGAATGATCGGGGAGAGAATATATATTTTGCTTTCAAGTGGAAGCGAGTTTACTATATCAATCATTTCAGAAACAGATTGACTCTTTATTGGCAGACCTGTAGCTGGCGAATATGGAACTCCTATTCTAGCATATAAAAGTCTTAAATAATCATAGATTTCAGTTATAGTACCAACTGTAGATCGCGGATTTTTGGAGGTAGTTTTTTGATCAATGGCGATAGCTGGAGATAGTCCAGATATCGACTCTACGCTAGGTTTGTTTTGTAAGTGTAGGAACTGTCTTGCGTAAGAGGAAAGGCTTTCTACATATCTTCTCTGGCCTTCGGCGTATATGGTATCAAAAGCTAACGAGGATTTTCCTGAACCACTCAGGCCTGTTATAACAACGAATTTATTTCTTGGTATATCGACATTAATATCTTTTAAATTATGCTCTTTGGCGCCTCTAACTCGAATAAATTCCTGCATATTTTCAACAACCTAATATTAAAGCTTCCAAGCATTATAGTCGTCAAAAACTCTATAATGCAACACTAAATAATTTAATATAAAAAAAATTACTCTGATTCTACTAATAATATGATTATTTCCGGTGATTTTTGCTAACAAAAATAAATTCTCTTTGAAAGAAGATTTTATATATGATATAGCTAATTAAATAATTTTTTGTTAAAGAAAAAACTAGGGATATGAGAAATGGCTGGTAGTTTAAATAAAGTTACGTTAATTGGTAATCTGGGTAAAGATCCGGAGATTAGGAGTACTTCTGATGGAAGAGAAATTGCTAGTTTTAGTATAGCAACGGGCGAGAGTTGGAAGGATAAAGTTACAGGTGAAAAAAAAGAAAAAACAGAGTGGCATCGTATTGTTGTGTTTAAAGAGGGTTTGGTTGGTGTTGTAAAAAATTATGTAAAAAAAGGTTCTAAATTATACATAGAAGGACAGTTGCAGACAAGAAAATGGGTCGACAATAATGGTCAAGAAAAATACACAACTGAAATCGTCTTACAGGGATTTAATGCAAGTTTAATTCTTCTTGATAATAAGAGCGGATCTGCTGTACACGATACAAATAGTGATAACATACCTAACTTTGACAATAGTGAATTAGATGATGAAATACCTTTCTAAAATTGGTTTTGCCGTATTAGCGATATCGCTTTTACTTTCTTCTTGCCAGACTCCTGCTCGTAATAATGCTCCTCTTACTATGGGAAAGCTTTATGGATTCGAAAAAGTGCTGGTCAAGGGTGGAGATTTTTGGATTACGACATATCAAAAAATTGAAAATAAATCCGAACCTTATGTTTTTTACGTTGAAGGAGATGGGGCAGCTTTTGCTGGTAAATATAAAGTTTCTACAAATCCTACTCCTAGGAGACAAATGTTTATAAATCTTGCAGCAATGGATAAAAGATCCAATGTGGTTTATGTTGCAATGCCTTGTCAGTATACACCAATGGAGTTAAATCCTAAATGTAACTCATCTTATTGGACCGATAAAAGATTATCTGACGATTCGGTGGCCGCCATTAATGATGTCATAAACAAAGTAAACTCTAATCACCAGAAATTTAGTTTAGTAGGGTACTCGGCTGGTGGCGGTATTGCTGTGTTAGTTGCGGCAAGAAATTCTATGGTGAGGGATATCATTACTATTGCAGGTAATTTAGATATCCGTGCTTTTACCAATTATCATAATATACCCCCGATGATAGGTTCGCTCAATCCGATTAATTATGCAAAATCGATAAAACATATACCGCAGCGACATGTTTCAGGAGGTAAGGACGATATTGTTCCAGTTTTTATAGCGGATAAATATATTGAGGAATCAGCTTCACCCTGCGTGAAGCAAGAAATTTTTCCAAAATTAACTCATAAATTAGGTTGGAACAAAATTTGGGAATATATTTATAATAGACCAGTCAGGTGTTACGATTGATATAAAGCTCATGGAATAGGTGTTTTACTTAAATGAAATTGAGTGGGTGCTCTGATAGCTTAGAGAATAGACTATAACAACAATATGATACTTTTTTACAAAATATAGTGATTAGATGATGAGATACCTTTCGAGAGTCAGTTTTGCAGTTTTAATTTTATCTTTTTGGCTTTCTTCTTGCCAAGCTCCAACCCAAAATTTTAAAAAAGTACTGGTAAAAGGAGGAGATTTTTTGATTACAACATATCAAAAAG
>CAMCTQ010000028.1 GCA_945878545.1 Rickettsia typhi | reverse complement strand
TATGAAGATGAAGGATCTCTGTTGTTTAAAATTCGAGGTTTTTACGCAGCTACAAATGCAAAGATGAATGGTTTGCCAGCGCCAACTAATGCTGGTGCTTCAAAACCCTCAAGATTAGCCCAAAATGGTTATGGGTTTGACACAGCCATGACAATATTTGTGACTGATAACATTGCAGCTGAAGTGTCTCTTGGTCTTGGTTTTTATAAAACTAGATCTGCTGCGTTGTCCAGTGCTGCAGCAGCTTACGGTGGTTCTGATGCTGGCATGGGAAAAAGGAATCAGATTTTCATGGTGCCTGTTACTTTCACCGCGCAATATCATGTAGCTCCGTTTGGCGCTATTAGACCTTATGTTGGTGGTGGTTTGAATGGTACTTACATGTACACGCGCTCGAAAGCTATTAAAGTTAATAGTGGTTTTGGACCTGTGCTACAAGTTGGTGTAGATTTTGTTGCTAAGGATGATACTTTATTTACTTTTGATATCAGACAATATTTCTTGAAATCAAAAGTTACCTTCAAAAAAGGTTTTCTTGGCACTGATCAGAACGTGACATCAAAGGTTAATTGGAATCCGTTGGTTATTTCAGCTGGTATTGGATTCAAGTTCTAAGATCTTTGATATTTATACTAGTGAATGGATGGCTTAATTTATATAAACCTAAGGGTATTAGTTCTGCTAAGGCAGTGGGACTCGCTAAAAGTTATTTCAAAAATTGCAAGATTGGCCATACTGGCACCCTAGATTTAGAAGCAGAAGGGGTGCTGCCAATTGCCATTGGCCAGGCAACTAAGTTAGTTAGCATTTTAATGGATAGTGAGAAACAATATTTGTTCACTATCCACTTTGGTGCGCAGACTACCACGGCTGACGCTGCTGGAGAAATCATCAAAAAAACTGATATTATACCGTCAGAAGATGGATGTCAGCAGATATGCAGTCAATTTATTGGCAAAATCCAGCAAACTCCACCAGTATATTCAGCTCTAAAAGTTAATGGCGTTAGAGCCTATAAACTAGCAAGAGAAAATAAGACATTTGAGCTAAAACAACGTTCCGTAACAATCTATGATCTAAAATTGGTTAGTTATGATGGGTGGAATAAATGCGCTACCTATATAGTCAATTGCTCTAAAGGTACGTATGTACGGACCTTAGCAGAGGATATTTCTTTATCCTTGCATAGTTTAGGATTTGTGATAGAATTGCGCCGCACAAGAGTTGGGATATTTAATGAAGAAAATTCAATCAATATTTTAGACTTAAATTGCAACACTTTCGACGAAGCGCGTGCTTTGGTTGAAAGTAAATGCTTGAGGGTTGAAGAAGTGCTAGACGACATCCCGGTACTTGAAGTAGATAAATTAATTGCTCAAAAAATTAGATATGGACAGCAATGTGAGTTTGATAAAGTGGGCAACTGCGATCAAATTTGGCTTAAGTATGATGGTAAAATTTTGGCTATAGGTAGTTTATCTGACAATAACTTCAAATCTTCAAGAGTGTTTAACTATATAGAAAATGGAGAAGAATGATGTCGATACAAGCAGAGATTAAAACAAAATTAATCAAGGAATATGCAAATACTGAAAATGATACAGGTTCTGTCGAAGTGCAGTGCGCTGTTCTTTCAGAAAGAATTACCAATTTGACCGAACATTTAAAAGATAATCATAAAGATTTTTCTTCGAGAAGGGGTCTTTTAATGTTGGTAGGACGTAGACGTAGGTTGCTTACCTATCTAAAAAGTAGAAGTCTTGATAGGTATGTTAAATTAATAGGCAAGCTTGGTATTAGGAAATAGATCTAAAAGGGCCTTCAAGAGGCCCTTTTATTTTGCGCCAAGATCTTGATAAAAATACAATTATTTAGTAATAAGCGGTTGAATTGTAAGGCGATTTATACGCCATACAAATCCGACTTATCTATACTAAAGAATAAATTATAAATAGGTAAATGGATGTTTAATGAAGTAATAAAGAAAACTAACTGGAATGGTGCAGATCTTGAGTTGTCTACTGGTAAAATAGCGCGTCAGGCTGATGGTGCAGTAATGCTAAGAATGGGAGATGCTGCGATTTTATGTACAGTAGTTAGTGCGAAACAAGCAAAGGAAGGAATGGATTTCTTTCCTCTTACTGTTAATTATCAAGAGCGCTCTTATGCTGCGGGAAAAATTCCTGGTGGGTTTTTTAAGAGAGAGGGACGTGGTAGTGAAAAAGAAATATTAGTTTCAAGGTTAATTGATCGTCCTATAAGGCCGTTATTTCACCCTGGCTTCTTGAATGAAACACAAGTGTTATGTACTGTGCATTCTTATGATTCAAAATATAATTTGGATATTCTCTCAGTGATAGGAGCATCAGCTGCGCTCGCTATTTCAGGGGTTCCTTATCTTGATATAGTAGCTGCAAGTAAAGTTGGTTATATTGATGGGAAATATGTGTTAAACCCTTCTCTTGAAGAACTTGCGAATAGCAAGCTAGATTTAGTTGTTGCTGGAACAAAAGATTCCGTAATGATGGTAGAATCAGAAGCATCATTGCTTACTGAAGAACAAATGCTAGAAGCAGTCAAATTTGGTCATAAAGGATTTCAGCCGGTAATAGAGCTAATTGAAGAGCTTAAAAAAGCTGCTGGAAAAACACCTTGGGAAACTAAAGAATTATTTCCAAAAGTTCTGAAAGATCAGATCAGAGATTTAACAAAAGATGCAATTACTGAAGCTTTTGCGCTTAAAATAAAACAAGAAAGATATGCTATCATTGATGATGTAAGAGCTGCAATGATAGAAAAATTTACTACTGAGGGTGAATATACTTCTGTCCAAGTAAATTTTGCATTTAAAGAAGTGGAATCTGAAGTTCTCAGAGCTGATACTTTAAGAAAGAGAACTAGAATCGATGGTAGAAAACCAGATGAAGTGAGGCAGATACAATGTGAAACTTCATTATTGTCAAATACACATGGCTCAGCTTTGTTTACTAGAGGTGAAACACAAGGGTTGGTAATCACGACTCTTGGTACTGGCCAAGATGAACAAATTATTGATGCTTTGGAAGGTGAGTATAAGGAATCATTCCTGTTAAACTATTTATTTCCGCCATATTGTGTCGGTGATGCAGCGCCTCTTAGGGCTCCAAGTAGGAGAGAAGTAGGACATGGTAAACTAGCTTGGAGAGCTTTGAAAAGAGCTTTGCCATCAAGAGCAGATTTTCCTTATACTATAAGAGTAGTTTCTGAAATTACCGAGTCCAATGGTTCTTCCTCAATGGCAACAGTTTGTGGTGGTTCAATGTCCATGATGGATGCTGGTGTTCCAATGCTTGCTCCGATTTCTGGTATTGCTATGGGTCTTATCAAAGAAGGCAATGATTTTATCGTTTTATCAGATATTATTGCTGATGAAGATCATTTAGGTGATATGGATTTCAAAGTTGCTGGTAGTAAGGACGGTATTACGGCATTGCAAATGGATATTAAGGTTAGGGGCATTACTTTTGAGATAATGGAAAAAGCTCTAGAACAAGCGAAAGCTGGACGTATCCATATTTTAGACAAAATGGCGCAAGTGATTACAACCAACGCTTCAGTTAGTAGCAATGCTCCGATGATAGAATCTTTTATGGTAAATAAGGATAAAATCAGAGAAATAATTGGCCCTGGTGGTAAAGTGATCAGAGAGATTTGTGAAACAACAGGAGCTAAAATCGATATTACAGATGATGGTATGGTTTCAGTATCAGCCGTTGGTAAGGATAAATTAGATGCTGCAGTTGCTAGAGTAAAAGAAATTGCTGTTGATCCTGAACTTGGTGATGTTTTTGAAGGTACAGTAGTAAAGATTCTAGAAGCTGGAGCTTTTGTGAATTACTCTGGTAATAGAGATGGATTTGTGCACATTAGTGAAATTTCACATGAAAGAGTTGAGTCTGTTGCTAGCGTTCTCAAAGAAGGACAAAAGGTTAAGGTAAAACTTATTGGGTTTGATCGTGGCAAAGCCAAATTAACGATAAAAAATGCTGACGGCACCAAATCTGCAGAGCCTAAAAAAGAAGCAGCCCCTGTTCGTGCTAAAGCTGAGGCCCCTAAAGAGGCTGTTTCAGAACCGGTTGTTAAAAATGAAAAGAGGGAAGTGGCTAAAAAATGGAAGAGCAAACCGGCAGCTACTACCGATGATCAGAATGTAACTGAGAGAAAGTATTTTAACTAATTTTCTAATTCTTACTAGCTAATAAAAGAGTTCATTCTTATTCTGGTGCCATCACGGCTTGCCCTTCGGGGCACACAGGCTCGTGATGGCATTTTTTTTACCACTTACCAGAAGAATTGCTATGTAGAATAATAGCTTTTTACCCCTTATCTATCCCCCTTAAAAGTCAAGCATAAAAATATAATGTTTTTGGCTCTTAAAACCTTGCAAATTAGATAATTTTCTACTAATCTCATGGCCATTAAAATACATAAATTTTAGGGAAGATATAGTGAGCAAACTAGAGGATCAGATAATAATACAGATAGGTATCGAAGATGAAATGAAACGTTCATACATGGATTATGCTATGAGCGTTATTGTTAGTCGTGCTATTCCAGATGTCAGGGACGGTTTAAAACCAGTTCATCGTAGAATTTTATACTCAATGTATGAATCTGGATTCTATGCCAATAAACCTTACAAAAAATCAGCAAGAACAGTTGGTGATGTGATCGGTAAATACCATCCTCATGGTGACGTTGCTGTCTATGATTCATTAGTCCGTATGGCTCAGAGTTTTTCTCTTCGAGCTCCATTGATTGATGGTCAAGGTAACTTTGGTTCAATGGATGGTGATTCAGCTGCGGCTATGCGTTATACCGAGTCGAGACTAGCTAAAATTTCCCATACTTTACTTGAAGATATCGATAAAGAAACAGTTGATTTCCAAGCTAACTATGATGGGTCAGAAAGTGAGCCTACTGTAATACCAGCTATGTTCCCAAATCTCCTCGTTAATGGTACTGGTGGTATTGCTGTTGGTATGGCAACTAATATTCCTCCACACAATCTTGGTGAGATTATTGATGCGTGTACGCTTTATATTGATAATAACGATGTAGATATCTCCGAGTTAATATCAGTAGTTAAAGGTCCTGATTTCCCAACTGGTGGAATTATTTTAGGATCGAGTGGTATCCAGTCAGCTTATCTTACTGGTCGCGGTAGTGTGGTGTTTCGTGGGAAATGTGAGATTGAAGATAATAATAACAGGCAAGCTATTATTATTTCTGAAATGCCTTATATGGTAAATAAAGCAAAATTAGTTGAAAAAATTGCTGAACTTGTGCACGAAAAAAGGATCGAAGGTATTAGTGATCTTAGAGATGAATCGAACAAAGATGGGGTTCGGGTAGTAATAGAGATAAAAAGAGATGCAGTTGCTGAGGTTGTCTTAAACCAACTCTATTCCTTCACTCAATTACAAACTAGTTTTGGTGTGATAATGCTTGCTCTTGATGAAGGCATGCCTAAAGTCATGAACCTAAAAGAGGTAATAGGGGCTTTTATTAAGTTCCGTGAAGTTGTTATTACGAGAAGAACAATTTTCTTATTAAATAAAGCCAGAGATAAAGCACACATACTACTAGGTATTAGAATTGCGGTAAGCAATATTGATGAAGTTATCAGAATTATCCGTGGAAGTTCAAACCCGAACGATGCAAAAGATCAGCTAATGACAAAAGCATGGGATTGTTCGGATATAATAAGCTTAATTAAGCTTGTTGATGACAAAGCAATTATCAGCGATGATGGTAAAAGTCACTTAACAGAAATACAAGCTAAAGCAATTCTTGAAATGAGGTTGCAACGCTTAACTGCAATGGAAAAAGACAAACTCGAAGCTGACTTAACAGATCTTACCACGGAAGTGAAGGGATATGTTGATATTTTGAGTTCCAGAGAAAAATTATTGTTTATACTAAAATCAGAGCTTTTAAAAGTTAAAGAAGAATATGCGACTCCGCGATTAACAGAGATTGTTCAAGGTAATTTTGAACATGACATGGAAGACTTGATTCAAAAAGAAGATATGGTCGTGACAGTGACTCTTGGTGGCTATATCAAAAGAGTGCCACTTGTTACTTATCGGGCGCAGAAACGTGGTGGTAAAGGAAGATCTGGTCTTTCAATGCGTGATGAAGACATATTAACACAGCTTTTTGTTGGAAGCACTCATACTCCTATGTTATTTTTCTCTAATATTGGGCAAGTATATAGCTTAAAATTATATAAATTACCACTTGGTAACCCACAAAGTAAAGGGCGTCCTATCGTTAATCTTCTTCCTCTGAAAGAAGGCGAGGTTGTTACTAACATAATGCCAATGCCTGAGAATCAGGAAGAATGGGATAACATGCATATAATGTTTGCAACTAGTAAAGGTAATATTAGAAGAAATGACCTATCTGATTTCAAGAAAATACAAGCTAATGGCAAGATTGCGATCAGAATGGATGAGGATGATACGTTAGTGAATGTAGCTGCTTGTTCAGAAGATGATCATATATTACTTGCAAGTAAGAAGGGTAAAGCTGTACGTTTCCCAGTAAGTGCAGTTAGGGTGTTTAGAAGTAGGACATCTGACGGTGTTAGAGGTATGAAATTAGCATCAGGAGATAAAGTGATTTCCATGACTATCCTTCATGGGATAAAAGCTAGCATGGAGGAACGCGAGGCCTATCTGACAATACCAGTAGATAAAAGACTAGAAATAACCAAAGGTAATGAGGAATTTACATCAGAAGAGTTGGGCGTTTCTTTATCCAAGGAGCAAATTGTAGATTTAGCCAAAGGCGAAGAATTTATTTTAACAATATCTGAGAATGGTTTGGGTAAAAGAAGTTCAGCTTATCATTATCGCATTACGAACCGTGGAGGTTCAGGAATTGTCAATATGGTTTTATCAGAAAAAACTGGTGAAGTTGTAGCTTCAATGCCGGCGAACATGAATGATGAAATAATGCTTATTACTAATAATGGTAAATTGATAAGATGTAGACTCGATTCAGTTCGGGTAACCGGCAGAAGTACTTCCGGTGTTATTTTGTTTAAAACTGAAAAAGACGAGAAAGTAGTTTCTGCTTCTTTGATTGCCGACTCTTCGGAAGAAGAAGGTGAAGTAGAGGAAGAAGGTGGAGACGATAGCGGAGAAGATAATGTATTACAGGAATAAATATTTAAGATGAACAAAAAATATCTTATTTTATATATTTGATACATTATACTTAGTTGATAATTTTCTTGAAAATCCTTTACAAATTTTTTTGCAATTCTTGTCTAGGCAGATTTGTGGAATAGCCTTTTATTCAAAAGCGTAAACATAAAGTTTTTTAGCAAGTTAATTAACGTGTAATCTAATAAAATGTTTAACCGGCCAATAATATTTGTGCTACAGGTAAGACAAAAAGCTCTTGAGGCATATGCTGAAATTAAAAATAATAGATAGAAATAAATGCTAATTAAACTATTAACATTACTCATTTTGAGTTACAACCCATATCAAAAATTTATTGAAATTACTAACAAACAAGAAAGTAAAATGATGACTTATCCTATAGCAAAAAAAATACCTTACAGCTTTAAAATACATGATACAAAAATTGATGATGAATATAATTGGCTCCGAGGCGAAGGGTGGCCAGAAAAAATTACAGATAAAGATATCTTGAATTATTTAACGGAAGAAAATGATTATTTTAATCATTTTATGAACCCACTGGCAAAGGAGAAAGAATTAATTTTTGAAGAATTGAAGGGGAGGGTTAAACTTGAAGATCAGTCTACTTATGTCCAAAAAGATGATTATTATTACTATTCACGTACCGAAGCAGATAAAGATTATGCGATATATTGTAGAAAACATAGTTCTACGCAAAATGCAGAGGAGATTCTTCTTGATGTCAATAAATTAGCAGCTGGTAAAAAATTTACTAGTATAGGTGCTTTTGCAATTAGTCCAGATCATAAGCTTATGGCTTATTCGGCTGATTTTAGTGGCGGTGAAAAATATACTATAACAATTTTTGATCTTGAAAGTCAGCAGTTCCTAACTGATGAAATTCCAAATACTATAGGTTCTATAGTGTGGCATGAAAATGGACAAGGTTTATTCTATACACCAGTCGATGAAAATTGGCGTCATGATAAGGTTATGTTTCATAAGCTCGGTGATAAAAGTACCGATGATAAATTAATTTATCATGAAAAAGATCTTTTATATTCGGTTTCAATAAGCAAAAGCTCTAGTAGGGAATTTATGTTTATTCATACTGGTGGTCATGATAGTACCGAGGTTTATTATTTCTCTATGGATGATAAAGGTTTTACTCCTAATCTTATCAAAAAAAGAGCTGATAAGGTTCTTTATTCTGTGGATCATGGTACTGATTATTTTTATATGTATACTAATGATGGAGCAAAAAATTTCAAAGTTCTAAGAACAAATGATATAAAACAAGATTGGCAAGAATATACAAAGGAAGATACGGATAAATATTTGTCCGGTTTTGATCTGACAGAAAAATATATATTATTAAACTACAAATATAACGGTTTACCTTTAATTGTTGCTAAAAGGCTAAATGACGGTGAAACAAAGGAGATAAAATTTCCTGATGAATCCTATACAGCCTCGGGCTATAGCACTAATTTCGAGCATAATGACTTACGTATTGACTATTCCTCGCCAAGTAGACCAAATACAGTCTATCAATATAATTTTGACAATGAGAAACTTGATATTCTAAAAGTTCAGGAAATTCCAAGTGGATTTAACCCAGAAGAATATGTTACTAAACGAATATTTGCGCAGTCTGGGGAAGTAGAAGTTCCTATTACTTTACTTTATAAAAAATCTTTATTTAAGCAGGATGGTTCAAATCCTTTATACCTTTATGGATATGGTTCTTATGGTTATGCAGTGCCACCAGCTTTTAGAAATTCAGCAATCTCTTTAGTTGATCGTGGTTTTGTCTTTGCTATTGCTCATATTAGAGGGGGGGATGATCTGGGGCATGATTGGTATGAAGCAGCAAAATTCCTTACTAAAAAAAGAACCTTTGAGGATTTTATTGCGTCAGCTCAAAAATTAATCGAAGAAAAATATACGGCTAAAGGGAACATAGTAATAGTTGGTGGAAGTGCTGGTGGAATGTTAATAGGTGATGTTATTAACGAAAAACCAGAGTTATTTAAAGCTGCCATTGCTCATGTACCTTTTGTTGATGTTTTAAACACTATGCTAGATGAGACCTTACCTCTTACTCCGGGGGAGTTTAAAGAGTGGGGCAATCCAAAAGAAAAAGAGTATTTTGATTACATAAAATCATACTCACCATACGACAATGTCAAAGCTCAGAACTATCCTAATCTAATGGTTACTGCTGGCCTTACAGATCCACGTGTTGGGTATTGGGAGGCTGCAAAATGGGTGGCAAGGCTTAGGGACAAAAAAACAGATAATAATCTGATAATCTTTAAAACAAATATGGATTTTGGTCACAAAGGAGCTTCTGCAAGATTTGACTATTTAAAGGAAGCTGCAGATGATATTGTATTTATACTGAAAGTATTCGGTCTGAATTGGCAGTAAGCTGAACGAAACTTATGTAGAATAACAAAATTTTCGTTCTTGCTATTTGTCAAAATTTGTTTTAAATTTAAGCTTAACTTATTAAAGTCTGTCGTATTTAGATGTTTAACAAATACTCTAGCATTTCTATTGTTTCTTTCACCGCTGTTACCACCGGCTTGGCCCGGTAATCATTTCTCATATCCATTTTTTCATTATATTTTGCTTCCAGACGTTTAATCGTTTGGTTTTCAACTCAATTCAAATTCAAAGGAAAAGTATGTTTCGTAAAATGCCATTCATTTTGGTAGCTATTATTTTAGCTATTATATTCTTAGAGCCAATTATACCTCTTAAATTAAAAGAGTTTTTATATACATTAAGTCTTAGTATAAAGGCATTAATAATAACAATGTTACCATTTATTATTTTTGGCTTACTATTTAAAGCGGCTATATCACTTTCAAGGAGCGCTACAGGAATTATAGGCATGATATTAGCCTTAGTATGCTGCTCCAATTTTATTTCAACTTTTTTAAGCCATTATGTAGGAATATGGGTATATAATTTTGATCTATCGATGATTGAGCCTAAAGAATCTGACAATCTTAAGGTATTGTGGCACCTAAACCTACCTAAATTAATTGATAACGATAAAGCTATGTTTGCTGGAATTATATTTGGTATTCTGGCTGCAAAGTTACAACCCAAAAAATCACAATTTATAGCGATAAAAATTGAAATCTATATAAAGAAACTGCTTAATGGCTTTGTCTATTTGATACCACTATTTGTTTCAGGATTTATAGTAAAATTGCAATATGATGGCATTGTAATGGTCATAATTAAAGATTATACAGCGATTTTTACTTTAATAGCTTTAGCGCAATTTAGTTACATCGCCTTTTTATATTTTGCAATGAATAATTTTAAGATAAAAGGGTTTTTAAATAGCATTAAGAACATGATCCCAGCTGGTATTAGTGGATTTAGTACAATGTCTAGTGCAGCTAGCATGCCTCTTACTGTTATTGGGGCTGAAAATAATGCTAAAAATAAGGAACTAGTTGCTTGCGTTATACCAGCAACTGTTAACATTCACCTAGTTGGAGATTGCTTTGCAATACCAGTTTTTGCCTATGCTATTTTAAAAACTTTTGGAATGCCAGAGCCTTCATTAGTTAATTATTTAATTTTCACATTTTACTTTGTACTAGCAAAATTTTCTGTTGCTGCTGTTCCAGGTGGAGGTATTATAGTAATGTTGCCAATCCTAGAGAGTTATATGGGGTTCGACACAGAAATGATGGCACTTATCACTGCTCTCTATATTCTATTTGATCCAGTTATTACTTGTGCTAACGTTTTTGGTAATGGGGTATTTGCAAAAATGATTGATAATATTATGGTTTTTATTAATCAAAAAAGATCGTAAAAATGGGGACTGTCGCACCTGTTATCTAAGACATAGTGAATCTGCTATATAGGGATAAAAAATTAGCATAATGTCACCCTT
>CAMCTQ010000027.1 GCA_945878545.1 Rickettsia typhi | reverse complement strand
TATCTCTGCCTTTTACTTCAATTAATTTGCCTTTAAAACTAATTTTACCATTATGAGGCTCTTTTAATTTTAATTTAATTTCTTTCCCTGTAAAACGCTCAAAATCTTCTAATTTAACTAGTGGTCTCTCAACTCCAGCTGAAGAAACTTCAAGAAAATATTTATCTTTTATTATGTCTTCAACATCTAGAATAGCAGAAATATTTCTACTTACATCTCTGCAGTCTTTCACCTGCACTTTATTACCATCCTTGCGGTCAATATGGACCTCAAGAATTTTTCTACTCCCACCTTGAAAAGTAAGCTTTACAAGATCTAATCCCAGATCATTAATGGCCGTCTCTATTAGCGCTGCAATTTTTTCTTCCATCTAAATGTAATATGTTTATAACAAAAAAGGTGAGCAAAAAGCCCACCTCAAATAATACCATTATCTAATCTTCGAATTGTATAATAGTTCTTCCCTATATTCAAGCAAATAATTTAGGCAGCTCTCTTTTGCCCTGATTTCTTCTTTTTCTTAAAGAAAGAAACTCTTGAATCAGATTTCTTGTCAGATGATCTATCACTCCTCTTCCCATCTTGATTTCTATTAAAACCAGATCTTGCACCATCAAACTGCTTTCTATCACCACCGCTTCGTTGACCCCTTGGAGAAGATTTAAAAACTTCTCTGGTAGATTCGCCTTTGTTTATTAATCTCTCAATAGCTTTTTTACGAACAATATCTGCTCCAGATACAAATGATATTGCTAAACCTTTAGCACCAGCCCTGCCAGTTCTACCTATGCGATGTAGATAATCTTCAGGACATGAAGGTAAATCATAATTAAATACGTATTTTATATGATCAACATCAAGTCCTCTAGCCGCCACATCTGTAGCTATCAAAATACGAGTTTTCCCTTTTCGAAAAGCATCAAGTACTCTTGTTCTTCTACTTTGGTTTAAATCACCATGGATAGCTTCAGCCTTATGACCATTATTTTTTAAATTTCTAGCAAGTTTATCTGCACCCCTCTTTGTCTTAACAAAAACAATCGCCGTGCCATCTTTTGAATTTAACTGATTATCAAGTTCTGTATATTTTAACTCTTCTTTAACATCAATAAATTGTTGATCTATCTCAGGAGCAGCTTCATTTGCTTTTCCTATGGTAATTTTATGAGGATTGTTTAAATATTTACGAGACGCCTCAACTATATGATTTGGCATTGTGGCAGAAAACATCAGAACTTGACGTTTAGCCGGTAAATGCTTGTTTATTTCATCAATTTGCTCTTTCATGCCCATATCAAGCATTCTATCCATTTCATCTAAAACCAAATAGTTAAATTCAGCAAGGCTAACAGTTCCTCGAGTTAGATGATCAATTAATCTACCAGGCGTAGCAACTATTACATCTGGCTTAGACATAAGCCTTGACACTTGTTTACCAAAAGGCTCTCCACCAATAACCGCTGTTCCTGAGATTTTCACTTTGCCAGTAGTTTTGTCAAGCGCTGCACAAACTTGTACCGCTAATTCCCGTGTAGGAGCAAGGATTAATATTTTTGCCTTTTCCTGTAAAATTTTTGTAATCGCTGGCAATAAATATGCAAGCGTTTTTCCAGACCCCGTTTGACTGGAAGCTAATATATCTGTTCCTTGTATTGCAGTTGGAATAGATTTTTTTTGTATTTCTGTTGGTATTAAAATTCCCATGCGCGTTAGATTATTTACTATCTCGCTTGGTAAGTTCATTTCATTAAAATTCATAGAGTTTTACTCAAATTATATATTAAAATTTTTGACCGCTCTAAGAATTAAAATTAAATCTTATCTAGAAATGGTCAAGTTTTTAGACTTCTACTAACCTTGGAAGTCTCAATTTTTTAGATGCCGCAAGTTCGGCATTACTCATATGAGCTTTTTGTATAAGCTCTTACAAATTATTTTAGTTAAGTTTGTATTAGTAAACTTACATACACAAGTACGTCGCCATGTAACTAACACAACTTAAATGTTTTAAATTTAACTATGGCACTGTTAACAAAGTTGGTATCATGAGCTTATAGACTGAAGATCTGCATTTTTAGGTTTGAATTAATTAAATAACTACTAATCGTTTACATAACTACTCAATACACGCACACTTCTTCGCGTCATTAATATCTAAAAATCCAACTTAAAGCAACATACAGATAGAACTCAACTGATCTGATAAACTTATCAGAATCAACTTGACGTTTACCCCTAAACCTATAGGACGTACAATTAGTAATTCTGAAATTTAATTATCCAAAATAATCCAGGGACCTGGTATAAAATCCCCTTAATTTATTTGACTGGGATTTGGTATAAGATCCTCAAGCGAACTCCATAGTTTTTAATATCAGTATTATAAATGGATTTCGCTTGTAAGTTCGGTATGATTTAGACAAATTATGAAAGTGTCTCCGGCTGGTCTTTTTATAGACTCACGAATATCATACTAAAGATGACTTTTTCTTTAACGTCGATATTTATACTTGAAGATTTACAGCAGAGATTTTTCCGCCTTTTTCTTCTAAGTCAAACCTTACGTCTTGACCTTCGTCTAGAGTTTTTAGCCCAGCATCTTGTACCGCTGATATGTGAACAAAAACGTCTTTTTTATTTTCTGCTGATTCAATGAAACCATAACCCTTCGTAGGGTTGAACCATTTGACTTTACCTTTCATAGCTTAATCTTCGAATTAAATTGTTAAAAACTGGTTTAAAATCTTACATTCAGCTTTAATCAATAGAATTTCTATAGACTGAAACTATACCGTAAACAATGATAAACTCCGAGTACGACTATAACTCTTTTTAAACCCTATGTCAACATAATATCAATTACGATGGCGGTATCACCCGATAACCGGCTTATATTTTGATTAATTAATCTTTTCATAATGCATTAGGTAATTTTGGTCAAATTAGCCGGTGTATGGCAGTATAAACGCAAACTTAGAACCTTTTTTGCCATTACTTCTGCACCAAATCTGCCCTTGATGAGCTTCAATAACACTTTTACACAAAGCAAGCCCTACACCACGGCCACCCGCTGGAGTTTTAGTCCTAGAACTAGTTATGAACGCTCCAAAAATCGAGTGTAATTCTTCTTCCGGTATCCCTATTCCTTCGTCAGCAATGCTAAATTCAACTCTGTTTTGATCTTTGATAAGTTTAATAGTAATTTTCCCATCTGTGCTATAGGAAATAGAATTTATAATCAAATTATCCAGTGTTGAGATAATATAATGCTCGTCACAGCTTACTAATACATCATCTTCTATATCACAGATAAATTCCAGTTCCTTACCATCTAAATATAATTTTTTGCAGTTATCCAAACGCTCATATATTAAGACACTTAAATTTATCTGTTTTTTATCTAATACATAATTGACGTTCGAAAGTTTAGATACATCAATCATATTATTCACTAAACTTTCTAAACGCAGAGAACTTTTTCCTATCTCTTCTGCAGCTTTGCGTCTTTGTTCATCCGTAAGCATATCATAATTATCCCATAAAACCTGGCCCATAGTGGTAATGCCAACAATAGGGGTACGCGCCTCATGCTCCAGATTACGCAAAAACTCATTTTTAATCTCAATTGATTTTTCTAATTCCTTATCCATATCACGCATTTGAGTACTAAGGTGATCAACCTTTTGCTCAGTTAGTTCATATTGTTCTTGTTTGGGTTTTAGGAAGGCTAATAATATACTGCTTATCAAAAGCAAAGAATACATTATTTTAAATTGTAAATTATCTATACCACTGGGAAGTTGGTCAATTCCCATATACCATTTGAAAGATTGGATACTAATAAATACACCAGTAAAAATAAAACCCAACGCAACTTGCCATCTAAGCAAAATAGATAATACTAATAAATTGAGTATAAAAATCATTAATTGAAATTGAGCAAAATTGCTGATTACGACCAAAAGCCCAGCTATGCACACTAAAATAGAAAAAATCCCTATGTTCCAAAATATAGCTATAAATTTTTTATTTTTAAAGGTCAGAGGCCAAGCTGGATAAGTTAGAAATACAGCTGACGATACTAAAACAAAATGATACATATATTCTAGGATTACTTTATATTGTTCACGAATATCTAGCGGTAGCGAGTACATAGTAGAAAAAATTGAAATAATACAAAAAACACCAAAAGATGTATAAATAACTTCTTTTTGCGGAACATTACTTTGACAAAAACTAATAAAATTAAAATTTTTGAGAGCACTAATCAAATTATGAATTCTTCTTTTACGATCTTGTCTTGCGTTGTCTAAGGGTTCTTTATTTGCAATACCAACCCATCCACCTGTTTGAGCTAATAAATAATGGCTTCCCATAAAAAAAACAATATTTGCAATCATTGCAGGAATAGTACTGTTAATTTTGAAATCAAATAAATTAAATATGAAAATGGTACCCACACCTGCACTCATACCTATTAACACCGCTTTGGATGTACTACGAAAACCCAAAATTGCTAACAATAAAGGAACTGAAATTATTGGCATATACGATCCCCATATAAGGAAGGTTATATCCAGTATACTTTTTGTGTTAAAAGCTAAAAAATAGGCAACAACACCTATAAGAACTGCAGAAATCCGAGATAAGGTAAGTTGGTTATTTGTAACCCATCTAATACCAAGCGGTTTACAAAAATCATAAGCAAATAAAACAGCTGCAGAGTTAATATAAGAATCAGCCGTTGACATAATAACAGCCATAATCCCTATAGCTATTAATCCTTTTAACCCTGTATAGCTATAATTATTTATAATATGTGGTAGGAGAGTATTTGGTTCTAAATCTTTATTTTCAGCAAGAAGTAGAATGCCAATCCAGCATATTATTAATGAGATAGCAAGACATATGAAAGAGGCGGTGATGAAGGACTTCCTTATTTGCACAGTATTTTTTGCCATAGATATTCTTTGAAAAATAGCTGGCTCCAAAGTCGGGATAATAAAAAACAAAAAAAGCAAAAAGGAGTCTAAAAGCTTAGGATTATAGAAATTAAATACTTGTTTGTAATCAAACAATGGGTTTTCTGTGATAACTAAATATACTTTGTGTGGATCGTCCAGAGTACCCCAAATTATAAAAGATATAATAGGTATAACAGTAGCAAAAGTAAAAATTTGTACAACATCAGTAAATGTTACTGCCTTAATACCACCGATACTAGAATATAGAACAACTATTATAGCACTCATTAACACTGCATAATAACTTGAAACATTAAACAATAATTGCAGTATTGTCGATGAGACCTTAAATTGGACAGCAACTGCACCAATACAACTTATTATACCAATTAATGTGGTAATTATTCTTATATTTTTGCCATATAAATTGCTCATCGCCTCGCCAATAGAAAGCGTACCTAAAAACTCTGCCATACGGGGAGCTAGAAAATAGCCTACCACTAGTAATACCAGCGAATCTCCAAATACAGGGATAATAAAATAAAGACCTTGTTTGTATGTTTCTGTAATTGTTTGTGATAAAACTCCCCCGCCAATCCAAGTTGCCGCAATAGTTGTCGCAATAGCTATGCTTGAAAAATTCTGCTTGCCGATAGCATATTCGCGTATATCTTTGACGTTTCTGCTGTAGAATAACCCCACTAAAAGGTTAGCGGCTAGAAAACCAATAAAAATAATATTATCTATATTGTATGACATTTTATTTTATGTATATTTATTTAAACTGTTCAATTATAGGTTAAATAAAATATCATAAAAACACAATAGGTAAGTTGAATTTAATTATAGAATTGCTAGTTATTAATGCTAATACAGAAATCTAGGTGATAAACTTCTTGTTCATATGGTCGGGGCAGAGAGATTCGAACTCCCGACCCTCTGGTCCCAAACCAGATGCGCTACCAGACTGCGCTATGCCCCGAAATAAATAAAGACCACTACTAATTTATATAAACTACTGAAGCATTTAAAGCAATAAGAATTTATGTAATCTTGCTAAAATATTCAAGTTCCAAGTGCTCCTACTCTATGTTATAATCGCCATTTTAGACAATAACAAAATATAAAATGAGTCATTTTCACGTCAGCATTCTTACTTTATTTCCAGAAATGTTTCCTGGATCTTTAGGGTACTCTCTAGCTGGCAGAGCTCTTGCAAAGAAGATCTGGTCTTATGATATTATTAATATTAGGGATTTTGGCCTAACAAAACACAAAAATGTTGATGATGAAGCGTGCGGAGGAGGTAATGGCTTAATAATGCGACCTGATGTCATTGGCTCTGCCTTGGATAAGGCGTTATTAGAAACACCGGACGCTACTATTTATTATCCTTCTCCAAGGGGAAAATTGCTTGATCAAGAATTTGCACATAGAATTAGCAAACAAAAAAAAATAATTATTTTATGCGGAAGATTTGAAGGGATTGACGAAAGAGTAATTGACGAGTATAATGCCCAACAGATTAGTGTAGGTGACTACATTCTATCTGGAGGGGAAGTTGCTGCTAACGTAATTCTAGACAGTGTTATAAGATTACTACCTGGTGTACTTGCAAACCAGGATACTCTTAAAGAAGAATCATTTGAAAGGGAAGATGGCGGCAAAAAAATGCTTGAACATCCACTTTATACCAAACCATCAATTTGGCGCGGTAGAAAAGTCCCAGAAGTTTTGCTGGCAGGCAATCATCGTGAGATTGAAAAATGGAAACAAGATCAATCGATGCAAATTACAAAAAAACTAAGACCAGATTTATTAAAATAAATCGCCCATGTTCTCATATTAGTCATGAATAATCAGTTGACTAAGGTTTTAAGGCCACATGGTAATTATAATTATGGAACGAAAAATGGAAAATTTAATTGAGCAATACGATAGAGATCAAATTGCAAATCTACTTCAGAATAAAAAAATACCTGATTTTAGAGCAGGAGACACAGTTTCTGTAAGTGTTAGAGTTATAGATGGCACCACTGAAAGACTTCAAACTTATGAGGGCGTTGTGATAGCAAAACGAAACAGAGGCATTACTTCATCTTTTGTTGTTCGCAAAGTTAGTCATGGAGAAGGCGTGGAAAGAAGATTTATGACATACTCACCTATTGTTAATAAAATTGATGTTGTAAAACGTGGTGTCGTACGTCGTGCTAAATTATTTTACTTAAGAGGCTTAAGTGGTAAAGCAGCGCGTATTAAAGAAAAAATGTCTTATACGAAGAAGAAATAAACTACCTAAAGATGTCTGAAGAGATTTTGAACCAAAATCATGATTACACTCGTCAAAAGTATTTTCTTGCGTAGCAAAAATAACTTTTGACGAATTGACTAATCTTTCCATCTATTATGAAACCAAAACCATTGCGAAGGATTCTCTTTAATCCATTGCTCCAATGTTTGGTTAATACGTAACATTATATTATAAATATCTTTATCCTTGTCGGTAGTAGTTTCATATTTTATCTCTGGATGAAGAATAGCCTTAAAATGGCTGTCTTTAGTCCGCACCAATTGACATGGTATTATCGGATAATTATATTGTAGACTTAGTTTAGCAATAGCATTTGCTGTCATTGCAGGTCTACCAAAAAATGGCACCTCAATACCATCATTCATTTTTTGATCAACAAGCATAGCTATTGAATAGCCACTTTTTATTGCTCGAACTAGACCTTTAGCTCCACTTGGTCCTTTGGCTATCATGAGCACATTCTTATCTCTAGCGCGTGTTTGAAGGATTTCTTTATCAACATAAGGATTATTCGCTTTCCGATAAATAATAGCAAACTTAGGATAAATATCAGTTATATGCCTTATGACAAAATCCCAATTTGCTTGATGCGCTAAAAAAAGTAGAAATGGCTCTTGCTTGTCTTGATAAGATTTAACGTTCTCCATTCCCTCCATAACAAACATTGATTGCATTTCCTTATCAGATAATTCATTGATAAAAGGGTACTCACCAATATATTTACCAAAATTATCCCATATTTGTGGGATGATTTTTGTTATATCCATTTTCTTTTCAAAGGCCTTATTTAAGTTTTTTTCTGCTATTTTACTAACCTTAAGATATGGTCCAAAAGATCTTGCAATAAAACTACAAAAAACTACAGAATTCTTAAACCCTATGATTTTCATGATTTTTATAAATAACTCAAAAAAGACATATTCAATAATATGTCTAATTTTTTTGGAATAACTTTTCATATATTAAATCTATACATTTTTGCTCATTTTCGAACTGAAGATTAACCTTAGCACACGTTATTAAGTCTTTATATTTACTATCCATTTTTACGTAATCTTTCTCTGTAGTAATCAAAGAACAATTATTTAATTTTGCTAAGTCAACTAGCCTTCTTATATCATTATTCGAGTAATTATGATGATCTCCGAATGAGATATGTTGTTTAATTTTAAAATTATTTTGTGACAATAATAAATAAAATTTTTCTGGATTCGCAATACCAGCAAAAGCGATATACTCAATATTTTGATCTAAGTCTTCTCTTAATTTAATGCTAGCCTTAAAGTATGGTTTTTGACTTAAATTAATATTCTGAATTAAGTTAAAATCTTTACATTGATTATTACCAATCATAAAAATAAAATCAGATTTTGCTAAACCAGTAGCCATACTTTCTCTTAAAGGTCCAGAAGGAAAAATCATATTATTCCCTATACCACTCAGCGAATCAATAGCCAAAATTTGCAAATCTTTTTTTAACAATGGATTTTGCATACCGTCGTCTAAAATCACCACTCTAGGATTGATCTGATTGATTAATGGCAAAGCATATTTAATTCTTTTTGCAGCTATTACACAGCCGTACTCCCTGAGCATTATTGATTCATCCCCTACTTCTTTTGCAACGTCGGTCTCTTCAACTAACCTCGCTACCTTAAGTTCTGATTTATAAGCTTTTGTGATTATTACAAATGAAATTTTTTGTTGCTTTAGTACCCGCGCTAGCCAAGCAACAACTTGAGTTTTACCACTTCCACCTAATGTTATATTTCCAACACAAATGACTTTTTGAGACAATCTTATTTCTTGAGTAGCTTTAGTCCGCAAAAAACCAAGAAAGATATATATCCAAGAAAAAGGCATCATTACAAATGAAAGCCAGTTCCGTTTGAACCAAAAATTAGGATACTTTAGTTTAATCATCAAAAAAAATGTCTATTCGCTTTAAATAATTGGCCAAGATTTCTTCTCTAGTTTTAACATATTTCTTTGCATTGTCAGCATATTCTTGACCGATTTTTTGATTCTTTGCTTCAAGAAAAAATAGGATCTGATTTTTTAATTCCTCAGAATCATGAATTTGTATACAAGCTTTATTTTCAATCATTTCATCAGTTATATTCTGAAAATTACTCATATTAGGACCCAAGATAATAACATTATCAAAATATGCTGGTTCAAGCAAATTATGCCCACCTACGTGACTGTCTATTTTAAAAGAACCACCGATAAAAGTAATGTCTGATAGACTATAAAACAATCCTAATTCACCAAAACTATCAACAATGTAAAGATCATTTTCCAGAATATTATGGTCTATTTTAGATGACCTTAAACTATGGGTTAGTCCCAATTTGCTACAAACTAGACTTACCTGGGCAGCTCTTTCTGGATGTCTTAAAATAATAATTGGATAGAAGTTATATAATTTTTTTTCTTTAAACTGACAAATCACATCTAATAGGACTGACTCGTCCTCTTCATGAGTACTAGATGCAACAAAAATTTTCCTGCCACTAAATAGCTTTTCTAAACGAGCTAATTCCTTTGTGTTTACTTGTAATTCTTTATTAGAAAATTTTAGATTACCCAGATTCTCAGCATTATAGCAACCAAGAGACTGATATTTTTCTAAATCAATTTGACTTTGAACCGCTATATAGGAAAAAAAATCAGTTAATAATTTGAATATTTTTGGAAATTTTTGCCAGTTTTGAAAGGACTTGTCCGATAATCTAGCATTTAAAAGTAGTAATTTACACTTTTGAGCTGAGCAACTAACTAATGTAGGCCAAATATCAGATTCAATAAATATTCCAAGATCTGGTTGCCAATATTTATAAAACCTCCTAACTACAAATAAATTATCAAGTGGTGTAAATTCATGATACACTCCAGCTGGTAACCATTTATTTATGATATTTGCTGAGGACAGGGTACCTGTTGTAACAAGAAAATCTAGGTCTTTATATTTTTTTTTCAATTCATTGACAAGATTCATTGCTATAATAGACTCGCCGACACTTGCTGCATGAACCCAAATCAGTTTTTTCTTTTTTCTTTTTGCTGTATAAATGGCAAACCGACTTTTTAAAGATTTTAAGTTTTCTTTGCCCTTTACGACTCTTACCAAAAGTAGCACAATATAAAAAGGGAATAGAATGATATTAGCTAAGTTGTATAACGAGAAAATGTTCATTTTGTGTTTTTCTAAAATGCTGTGATTATCATTTCCATAAATCCAGTAAGACGATGCCTTGAGATGTCACAATCTCACTAGATTTAATTAGACCATCTCATTCACTAACATTACTCTGTGATTTACTAGAACCATTCAAAAAACTACGCATTTTTTTGGATCTAGTTGGGTGTTTTAGTTTACGCAAAGCCTTTGCTTCGATTTGCCTAATTCTCTCTCTAGTAACATGGAATTGCTGACCTACTTCTTCCAAGGTATGGTCGGTATTCATACCAATACCAAATCTCATTCGGAGCACTCTTTCCTCGCGAGGTGTAAGGCTTGATAAAATCCTTGTGGTAGTTTCCCTTAAATTTGATTGAATTGCTGCGTCAATTGGTAAAACAGCATTTTTATCTTCAATAAAATCACCAAGGTAACTACCATCCTCATCTCCAACAGGGTTTTCTAGACTCACTGGTTCTTTCGCAATTTTCATTACCTTCCTTACTTTATCAACAGGCATCGAAAGGCGTGCTGCAATCTCAACAGGAGTAGGTTCATACCCAAGTTCACTCAGCATTTGCCTTGAAGTACGAATAATTTTGTTAATTGTCTCAATCATATGCACGGGAATGCGGATTGTACGCGCTTGGTCTGCAATAGACCTTGTAATAGCCTGACGTATCCACCACGTGGCATAAGTGGAGAACTTAAAACCTCTACTATATTCGAATTTATCTACTGCTTTCATTAACCCAATGTTTCCTTCTTGGATAAGGTCTAAGAACTGCAACCCTCTATTTGCATATTTTTTGGCAATCGAAATAACTAAGCGCAAATTTGCTTCAATCATTTCTTTTTTAGCTCTGGCAGATTGCCTTTCACCTTTTTGAATTAA
>CAMCTQ010000026.1 GCA_945878545.1 Rickettsia typhi | reverse complement strand
AAACATGCAGAGCTAATTTTGGTGATATTAAATGCGGTATTAATGTTAATCAGTATAAAAAATCATACAAGGTTAAATCTATAAAATCTCAAATTATTACCATATTAGATATGGATTTTAATCGCGGATATTACAATATGGGGCAAGCTCTATTTTTAAATAATATAGGGAGAACTATTAGTTTTAGAATTATTTCCCATTACAATGATCAGATCATAGTTGAGGAAGAGGTTTATGATGATTTATTAAAACAGGAAGAAGTAAGTTTAGCAACAACTTGTAATAAAAAATTTAGAACTTGTTGCAATAAATTCAATAATGCAGTAAATTTCAGAGGCGAACCGACAATAGCTGAACATAATCTTTTAAAAAATCATGTACGATAAACAGACAATTAAATGTTTCTTTGCCGGATTCTTAAGCGTGTTTAGGTTTGGATCCACTGGAGTAGCGCGGAAAAATTCTGCAGATATTGCTACTTATGTATTGGGCATTGAGGATGATATTAATACTGCATATAGAAACTTGAAAAATAACAATGAAAGAAACTAAAAAATTTTTTGACACTAATAGGCTTAATAAAGGCTATAGTAAAACATTGGCTAACAAGCAAAATGATGTAGAAGCATCTAGCAACAGATATAGGCATGTTCTACCACCTATAGATATTATGGCTGAGTATGAGGAGATGAGTCCTGGTACTACAAATAAAATTTTTGATATGGCTCAAAAAGAGCAAAATCATCGTCATTCTATGGATTTGCTTAATATTGAGAAACATGCCAGAGCAACCAAGATGGGTAGAGTATGTTCGCTTGCTTTGGTTGCAATTATCTCCATTGCGGTTCTTGTTTTAGCATTCGGAGAACATTATATGATTGCTTCCATTTTTTCAGTAGCGGCGTTTGCTGGGATAGGAACGGTATCGTTCATTCAGTCTGGTAAAAGATTTAATAACAAGGTTTTTCACAAAAATTTCGATCACAAGAATAGAGTTCATAATTATAAACCAAGAAGTATTAATCGTTAGTAGATCTTATTTAATTAATATTTACTGCATCATTCCTGCAAAAACGGGAGTCTGAACTTATGCCGGATAATGAACTCCTTTTAGAATACCAGAATTTACACTTAAGAAAGCTATAATCATGGATAAAAAATTAGTTGCTTTGGTTGGAAGACCGAACGTTGGAAAGTCTACTTTGTTTAATAGGCTTAGTATAAGAAAAAGAGCGATAGTACATGACCTTCCTGGGGTAACAAGGGATAGAAAATATGCCGATGCTAAAATTGGCCCAATGTTATTCAGGATAGTTGATACACCTGGTCTTGAGGAATCTGAAGAAGGCAAACTAGAACATCGAATGATGCAACAAACTATGCAAGCGATAATGGAAGCTGATCTAGTGTGTTTGATTGTTGATAATATATCTGGCATTACTCCAGCGGATAAATTCTTTGCTAATTTTATTAGAAAATATGCTAAAAATTATATAGTTATCGCTAATAAGTCAGAAAAAAGATTTGTGCATGATAAAGAGTTTTATGCTCTTGGTTTTGGTGATCCAGTCCCAATTTCTGCTGAACATGGTCAAGGTCTTGCCGATTTATACGATGCAATCGCAGCAAAAATAGATACAGAAGATGTTGTAGCAATTTCTAATCCAGAAACTTCGGATTCAGTCCAAATAGTTATAGTTGGTAGGCCCAATGCTGGAAAATCTACATTTGTAAATGCTATTTTAGGAGACGAGAGATTATTAACTGGTCCAGAGGCTGGAATTACTCGTGAATCTATCGAAATAGAGTGGAAGTATAAAAACCATAGTTTGAAGCTTATAGATACTGCTGGTCTTAGAAAGCGTGCAAATGTTACAAAAAGTCTAGAAAAGCTATCTACCGGTGATACGATAGGTAGTATAAAATTTGCTAATACTGTAATTTTGATGCTAGATAGCACAATTGCCTTAGAACACCAGGATTTATCAATTGCTAACTATGTGATTGAAGAAGGAAGAAGTCTAGTTATTGCAGTAAACAAATGGGACTTGATAAAACTCAGAAGAGATTATGAAAAGGAATTTACTTATAAATTAGAAAAATTACTTCCGCAGGTCAAAGGTATTCCAGTAGTTTTTATGTCTGCAACAAATCAAGATAAAACGAATGAAGTGCTGGATAAAGCAATTGAAATTTATAATCTATGGAATAAGAAAATAACAACTAGTAAACTCAATGAATGGCTTGCTTTTGCAATTGAAAACCATCCACTTCCTATTCAGAAGAAATTAGGTCGCAGAGTAAGGATTAAATATGTTACTCAAATTAAGACAAGGCCCCCAACTTTTAAATTCTTTTCAAACGACCCAGACAGTATAACAGAAGCTTACACTAAATATTTGCTTAACTCCCTGCGGGAAAGTTTTTCTATGCCAGGCGTGCCAATAAGAATGTATTTCGCTAAAACTGATAATCCTTATAGTAAAAAGAAATAGGGCATTGCTAAATAACAGTTGACCTAGAATAGGAGGTTTGATAGGGCAAGGGGAAAAGGGCTAGAGAGTGGAGAATTGCAAAGGATGTGGAAGTAACAAACTAGGAAAGAATGGTAAAAATAAATTAGGGACACAAAGGTATAAGTGTCGGGAGTGCGGTGGTACTTTCATAGAAGGTGATGCTCGTTTAAAACACGGAGTACAGAAGCGCTTGAAGGTAATCAACATGTACCTAGAAGGCTTAGGGATTAGGTCAATAGAGCGACTAGAGGGCGTATCAAATCCATTGATAATATAATGGATCCGTCACTTTGCGCAGCTAATTCGCAAAGAGATGAGAAGAAGCCCTATACCAGACACGCCAAAAGACATTGCTATAGTTGAAATAGATGAATTATTTACTTATTATAAAAAAAGACCAAACGAGCATATGTATGGCTTGCTATTGACAGAGACCGAAACAAGGTTATTGATTTCCAAGTAACAAAGAATCGAGATTTTAGCTCATACTTGCCGATGGCGCTTAGACTAGAACGTCAGTACAACATAAACTATCTATGTACTGACGCATATGAGGCGTATTCAAAGTACAGTATTTCAAGAAAACACTCCACAACAAAGGCGGAAACTTCACTTGTAGAGTCCTTCAATTCTTTAATCAGGCACTACCTGTCTAGGTTTAACTGAAGAACCAAAAGATATAGCAAATCTTTTGACATGATAGGCCATTCCTTAACTTCTGCTTTTTAATAAACATTTAATATCAACTGTTATTTAGCAATGCCAGAAATAGTTGTTGATAACCATTTCTTTTTAGATTACCTTAAATCTAAGGTGTAAATCGATCAAAAAAAGTTTACCTTTTGGTTGTTATGTTGTTTATACCAATTCAAACATTTGTATAGGAGTATTGTTATGGCTAAATTAAAGAGTCCAATGGAGAAATATTTAGAAAAATTTTCTAAACCCCAAATAGAATTTGAACAAAATGATGAGGGAGTTGAAGTAGCGTATATCTACACGGAGAGATTTACTGGAGAATCTTTATATTCATCAAAGGAAAATTTCAATGATTTTTCTGAAAAAATTAAAAGCTTATATTCGGTGACTTTTGCAGATCCTATAGTAATGGAAAAATTCGCGAGCGGAACAGTGCGTAACGAAGAGAGTTTTCAAAATACAGTTAAGTTACAATCTTTACGCTGCGCTAATCAATATCCTTTTAGTGCTTTTTTTGTTATGGATAATAATAACGACAATGCGGTTGGTTATGAGGTTATAGGAAATGGTGACCAGCCAAATGCAGGAGAAGTGGCATATCTATTTAATAAGGATTACCACAGAAGCCAAGCTATACAGGATGTTGGGTATGAGTGTGTGGGAGCTTTGGTTTTGGAATATGGGTCTGAGCAACATAAACGCGGCTCTATGGTCAATCAACGATATAATGAAGAGACAGATGAGTTTGAAAATGGAGAGGTTTTTACAAAAGTGCAGGCCACCTCTAGGATAGATAATCCTGGTTCTTCAAAAATTCTAGAAAATCTCGGTTTTAAACATATAGGTGATAGTTTTAAATTTGGTCACGATAGATATATTTGGGAAAAAGATTACCAGGCTGAAGAAGAGATGCAATTAGTGGGCTTATACGAACAAAATGATAATTCATTATAGTTATACTCGGCAATTTTAATTGCCGAGAAATTATTTCTTGATGGTATATTTCTTAAGCAAAGAAAGCAGTGTCGACTAGAAAAAAGACCTAACAAAATAGTTTCTACAACGTAACAAGCATTTTTATACGTATAACATATATGTTATATTATCTGTTATATTATCTTTTTAGAAGTGTAAGCTTCTTAAGTAATGTTATGATAAGCTTCGTAAGCGTATTATAATTTAATCAATGAAGCTGTATATTAGTTTTAACTATGGTAAAAAAAGTACTACTTACAAGGTCTAAAGAAGATAACAAATATTTAAGGCAGATTCTTGTGCCAAAAGGTTATGCTTGTCTGGAGATGAGTTTAATTGAACATGTTAATTTACCATTAAATATCACAATTCTAGAAGATTTTACTGATATAATAATTACAAGTAAAAGAGCTGCAAAGTTGCTTCCTATGGACGATGGAGCAAAAAATGCTTGGGTAGTTGGTTCTGCAAGCGCGGAGATCTTAAGACAAAAAAATTATAATATCAAATATATAGCTTATTCTGCAAGTGAATTAAGAGATCATTTACCTAACAATATTTACGACCATATGATCTATCTTTCAAGTAATATTGTTAGTGTAGATATGCCGCTAGCAATTAAGAAAACAGTTGTTTATAAGATTAATTATAAAGATTATCTATCAAATATTGAGATTCAAATATTAAAAAATGGCTTAGATTATATTTTATTGTATTCAGAAAATTGTGCAAAAACCCTAATAAAATTAATAGTAGAAAATGATTTATTGAAATATATAGAAAATTCAGTAATTATTGCTATAAGCTCTAAAGTAGAAAAAGTAGTGAGGGACTATTTTAAGCAAATTGTAACCTGCACTTATGCAGCCCAAATCCTAAAAAAATTAGAGGATTATGACAGCAGTAGACAAGACTAAAGAACAAGACAAGAAACGCCCGACTCGGGTCGCGACTAATGCTCGTGGACAAAAAAACAGTCTTAGAAGAGTCATTTTAGGTTTTACGGTGGCTTTTGGCTTAGTAATATATTTCGTTATTGCTTATAAAGGAGCGTGGCTTGGTACGATTAATCGTTTAGATCCATTTTCTCATCATAAGGATAACAATGCAGAAAATAATGATTTGATAAAACAAGAATCAGCTTCTGCTGATAATAATACAGATGAAGTTAATGGGTGTTTTCCTAAAAACGTAGAACAATTATTAAGATTCGCTCCAGATGAAGAAGATTTAGACTTAGCTAGCGACGATGGGGATTTAAACCCTTACGATCAAGAGGTTAAAGAAACAACAAGTGATAATACAAGTGATAATATTCAAGTAGTCTCTAGTGTGAATCTAATCAATAATCTTAATGATTATCGAATTTATCTTGAAAATGTTAGTGAATTTTTATACAAATTTTCTAAGAATCAACCGTATTCTGAGAATTTAGATATTATAACACAAATCCAATTGCCAAAAGAATTTGAAGAAATAATTGAGATGTGTAAGAGCTACAATGATATGCTACTTGGGAACGATGCGTCTTATAAACAAATTCCATTGTTTGATACAAATATTTTTAATAAATTTTTAAAAATTAGGGAAAAAACTGATTCCTACAAAGAGATGGAGAAATTAAAAGTAAAAATTGAAAATAAGATTGATCTGTTTGTAGAGTATGCATTTTCTCTGGATTTGCAAGCAGAGTTTCTGGAATAGTCTTGTTACACTTAGTCTTAAGGTTATTTATTTGCCTTTAGGATATAACTTATTTGAGTAAAAATATGATTAGATTTCTAATTTTATGTGCAGTTTTCTTTCTACTCTATTTGGGATTTAATACCATTAATGATTTTGATTCAGCTGTTAACATATCAGTTTTGGATTATCAAATTGAAACGACAGTTTTTACTTTTTCTGCAATGTTCCTTATTATCCAGCTAATATTAATGATAGTGTTGAAAACCGTATTTTTGGTATTTGATTTACCATTTATTATAAGTCGCAGCTGGCACAAGAGAAAATTAAAGAGAGTTAATGATCGTTTATTAAGAGTAATCTCTGAATTTCTTATGGGTAACAGACAAAAATCATTAGAGTTAACAAATAAACTAGTGCCCGACTTTGACGAAAATAACAAAGATCTTGCAAGCCTGATTTTAGCTGAGTCAGAAAGTAGTTTTGATATGCAAATTCAAAGGTTTCGTAGTTTAGTTGATAAGAAAAATTATAGTATATATGCAGCAAAGAAGTTAGCACAAATTTTCTTTGATAGTGGTTATTATACGGAATCAGAAGAATATGCTAGCAAAGCTTTTAATGAAAATGATACTGATATTCAGTTGATGATCATGCTAATTCGGATCTATGCAAAAACTGCTTCTTGGGAAAAAATGATATTTGTTGTTTCTAAATTACAAAGAGCTGATATGAAGCTGTTAGCACATTACTCAGAAGAAATATCAAGTTATTATTATTTGGCGGCCAAAGCATCTCTCGCTAAAGGAAATGATAATGAAGCAATAAAATTTTTGGAATCGTCTTTAGAATTAAAACCAGATTATTTAGAAGCGCTAAATTTATTTACCGAGTTAAGTGTAAATATGAATAATTCTGCATCAATGTTGAAGATACTTAGATCAGCTTTTGTGAGTTATCCATGTTTTGAAATTGCTCTTATGTATATAAAATGTTCTAGAAGCTCTGTAAATGCAGTTTATGGTACTTTAGCAGGTCTTGTTAAACCATCAGAGCATAATGCTTTGTTTCTAGCTATTGCTGCATATTTAGGGCTATATGATAAAATTGCTGATATAAGAGAGCCAAAGCTTATTAATTATGACCCTGAAAAGCTGAAATGATACCATTTCCCCTTTTAAATTGGACAATGGTATGAGCTCTAGTGCAAAATTTTCAAGCATAACACTTGATAAAAGACAATTCTTCTTGTTCGAACTATTTCAAAATTTAGCTAATTCCTTAAATACAAAATCTTTTGTCAAAAATATAACAGCTAAGTTTATGCGCAAAACTAATGCTAAAGGTGTATATCTTTACGGTAATGTTGGTCGTGGAAAAACAATGCTTATGGAAATGTTTTTTGGCATGCTTTTAGTTAAAAAGGAGGTCATTCATTTTCAAAATTTCATGCAAGAATTGCATCAGAAAATACATAAATTCCAATTGAATAACGGAGCTAATGAAGTTGTGCAAAATCTTGCTGATGAAATTGCAGGAAGAGTAGATGTTTTATGTGTAGATGAATTTGAGATTAAAGATATTACGGATGCAATGCTTGTAATGAGATTATTCTCATTTTTATCTCTGAATGGAGTTTTTATTTTTCTGACTACTAATACAATGCCAGATAATTTATACAAAGATGGCTTGCAGAGGGAATTGTTCTTGCCGTTTATCGAAAGTGTAAAAAAGGATTTTATGGTTTTAGATCTAGATAGCGAGAAAGATTACCGCCTAGAAAAGGTAGCTGGCACAAAAAATAAAATACTATTTCCTATTAATGATGAAAATAAGATCGCTTTCAATAATATTAAAAATAATTTATGTTCCACGCAAGAGTTGCATCCAGGAAAATTTGAGGTTTTTGGTAGGCAAGTGGTTTTTTCCCAAACTCACCAGAATATCTTATTTACTAATTTCGATGAATTATTTATCCAAGATTTTGGTTATGCAGATTATGTAAATCTTTGTCAGAGGTTTGGGATAATAGTTCTTGAAGGGGTGCGGCAAATATCTGAAGATGAAACAGATATTGTGACTAGGGTTATTAACTTTATAGATAATGCTTATTTTTATAAGATAGTATTATTTGCTTTATTAGAAACAAAACCCTCGTTATTATACACTTCTGGTAAAAGAATTGCAGAATTCCAAAGAACGATTTCTAGATTAAGCGAGATGAATAGTAGTAATGAAAAATTTTGATACTCCTAAATTTATTACTTTCGAAGGAGGAGAGGGTAGTGGCAAATCTACACAAAGCAAGAAACTCTATGAATATTTGCTTTCACAAGGCATTCGTACTATTCATACCCGTGAAATAGGTGGTACCAAAGAAGCCGAAGAGATCCGTCAGCTATTGATTCATCGCCATTTATATAATGTTTCCGAACTTATGCTAGTTATGGCTGCTAGATACGAACATATTAATAAGTTAATACTTCCAGCTTTGCGAGATGGTTATATTGTCATTTGCGATAGATTTGTTGACTCTACTGCTTGTTACCAAACAGATGATCGCCTTACAATAGAATATATTTTTGAGCTCCATAACAAATTGATGAGAGCAAATGATGATACCAACCAAACCATTATGCCAGATGTTACATTTTTTATGGATTTACAACCAGAGTATGGGATAGAAAGAAGCATCAAGACTGGAGACGTAAATAAATTTGAAAATAAAAATATGAGTTTTCATCAAATAGTTTATAAAAGATTTAAAACAATTGTAACTATGTATCCTGGTCGGATAAAATCGATAAGTTGCAAGAATAAAGGAATAGATGAAATTCATCAGGAGATACTAGGTTATTTGTAGTAATCTGTAGGAAGAACAAGAAAATTAGCCTTAAAGCCCAATATTAAACTATAAAGAACCAGTATATTATGTTAAAAAAATTTTCTGCAATATTCTTAATAATAGTTGCTATGATAGACAGTCCTATAATTTTTGCTCAAGATAACAATAAGGAAGAAAATATGAAAGAAGATATCTTAATACCTCGTGAAGTGCTTTTTGGTAATCCTGATAAAATCGCAGTACGAATGAGTGCAGATGGCAAATATATCAGCTACCTTGCTCCGCTAGATGGTGTATTAAATATTTTTATTGCACCATCTTCTAATCCTTCAGATGGTAGGGCAATTACTGATGATAGGGAAAGGGGTATCAGAAGTTATTCCTGGGCTAAAAACAGTAGTAATATTATTTTTGCTATGGACAATAAAGGAGATGAGAATTTTAGGCTTCATTCAATTGATATAACCACGCTTGAAAATAAGCTTCTTACACCTCAAACTGGCGTTAAAGCTGGAATACTTAAGATAAGCAATAAGTTCTCTGATGAAATTTTAGTGCAGATGAACGAAATAGTTCCAGAATATTTTGATATTTATAAAATTAATGTCAAAACGGGAAAGGCTGAACTGATTTTTGAGAACAAGGAAAAGTACTCTAGTTTTACAATTGATGATGATTTTAAAGTGCGTTTTGCCTATAAAATGCTACCAAACGGCGAAGGGGAAATTTATCTTTTTAGAAATGATAATCTTTCTGATCCGGAATTATTCCAGAAAATACAAACAGAAGATATGTTAACTACATCTCCTTTGCATATAACTGCTAATGGTGAGGTTCTTTACATTGTTGATAGTAGTGCTAAGGATAAATCGGCTCTTTTTGAAGTAGATTTATCAACTCAAAAAAGGAAGATGATTTATGAAGATTCCAGAGCTGATATAGATTCTTGTCTTGTGGACCCAATTACTAAAAAAGTACAGGCTGTTGCTGTCAACTACCTAGAAAAAGAATGGGTAATTTTTGATGAATCAATAAAAGAAGATATTAATAATTTGTCTAAGATTCATGATGGCAAAATTGAAATAATTTCTCGCACGGATAATGATGACAAATGGATAGTTGTTTACATGCAAGATGATGGTCCATATAGATATTATCTATATGATCGCGCTATTGGAGAAGCTAAGTTTTTATTTGTTTCTAACTCGGAGCAAGAAGACTACAATTTTGCTAAAATGCATCCAGTGAAAATAACTTCTAGAGATGGACTAGAGTTAGTTAGTTATTTAACCTTACCAAGATGGCTAGATAAAGGAGCAAGGCTTGAAAACCCAATACCACTTGTGCTTTATGTTCATGGAGGACCAAATAGCAGAGATGAAAAAGGCTACAATTCTACTCACCAATGGCTTGCTAATAGGGGTTATGCAGTGCTTAGTGTTAATTATCGAGGATCTACTGGTTTTGGAAAGAGTTTTATTAATGCTGGAGATGGAGAGTGGGCTAGGAAAATGCAAAATGACCTAGAAGATTCAGTAAAATGGGCTATAGATAACAATATTACAGAGAAAGATAAAGTAGTGATTATGGGAGGAAGTTATGGGGGCTATGCAACATTAGTTGGTATGACAATGACACCAGACCTATATGCAGCTGGAATAGATATCGTTGGAGTATCAAACTTGGAAACATTCATGAATTCTATTCCGCCTTATTGGAAACCTATTTTTGCACACTTAAAGAAAATTATTGGCGCATCACCTGAGGATGAAAATGGTAGAAAGTTTTTATTTGAGCGATCACCTCTTAATTATGCAAAGAGCATTAAAAAGCCTTTGCTAATAGTTCAGGGAGCTCATGATCCACGAGTTAAGAAGCCTGAGTCCGATCAAATAGTATCGGCCATGAAAGAGCATGGAATACCAGTAGTCTATTTGTTATATAAAGATGAAGGTCACGGGCTTGCAAGACCTGAAAATAGAATGTCATTTTATGCAAATGCTGAGATGTTTTTAGCAAATATTCTAAAAGGAAGATATATCAATCATGATGGGAACTTTCCTGGTTCTTCAATGGAAGTAATAGAAGGTAAGGACTTAACTTGGACTAAAGAAGTTAGTGAGTAATTGACTCGTTTATAATAAAATCAATTACCTTTTCATTCGCAAAAGAGGCCCGGTGTTAAGAACGAGCCTCTTTCAGTGGTTCGTGACCAAATTAATATATTTTGAATTTAAATATTCAAAAATTCCTTCATCCCCACCTTCAATTCCAAATCCAGAAGCTTTACGTCCTGCAAAAGTTGCTTTACAATTGGCTGGGAGCGGAGCGTTAACTGAAACCATACCAAAATCGAGCTTAGATGAAACACGGGAAGCGAGATCCAAATTTGCAGAATAAACATATCCTTGCAGTCCATATTCAGTATTATTAGCACGATTTATTACTTCTTCCTCATTAGTAAATTGATAAAATGCAATGACTGGTCCGAATATTTCCGTATTAAATAGAGTCATTTCATCTTTACAATCAGCAATAATAGTAGGTTCCATAAAATTGCCTTGAGCTTTACCTCCACAAAGAACTTTTGCACCTTTACTTTTTGCGTTATCTATCAGAGTTAATATTCTATCTACTGCAGCTTTATTGATGAGGGGACCAAT